>NZ_JBGLYU010000047.1:0-50446 GCF_047304235.1 Variovorax sp. Varisp36 | reverse complement strand
TTCCCGTGTGAAAGTAGGTCATCGTCAGGCTCTTACAGCCCAAAAAACCCCAGTCAGTGATCTGACTGGGGTTTTTTTGCTTTTTAGGGGCTGGAAGACGAATAAAGAGCGTGCTAGATATTGCGGACGCCAAATGTGCTCATCTCTGCCGCGCCGGCCGCAACCAGCTCCGCCAGGATGTCCCCCGCCAATTGATCCAATTCAATCGCGCTGAAAAAGCGTGATCGGATCACGTCGATGTATGCAGCGCCTCGCAGCCACGCCTGCCAATCCGCAAAAGAGATCGACTGCACCTCCAGCAGCTTGAATTTCATCAGTACCTTGATGGCGTGACGTGCATGCTTCACCGGATCGCGCTGCAAACCGTCGAGCCGGCGACGCGCTACGGACAGAGCTTTGCCGACATCGTCGAATACAGCGCCATGCCCTGGAATCACTTGCCGGGGAGCAAGCGTTTCGATCAGATCCAACGTGGCGCCTACGTCTTCGAACGACGGCTCACCGGACAGTTCGGGGAAAGCGATACCAAATCCGTTCTCCCACAGGGCATCCGCCGAAATCAGTGTCCGTGACGCTGCGTCGAACAGAATGATCGAATGGGGATCGTGGCCAGGCGCCGCATGCACTTGCCACGACCGATCGCCGAGCATGCGTTCCGTCCCGGGCCGCAGCAGCCCCGTAAAACGGAACCTGCGGCACGTCTGCCCCGTCGCCAAGAAACTCAGGCCCCTTTGATCCCAGCGTTCCACCAAGCCAGCTTCGCCGGGCGGGATTTCCGTACGAGCCAACGGATGGCGTTCTTGCAATGCGGCATTCCCACCGCAATGGTCGCTGTGGAGATGCGTATTCAGGATGAGATCGAGTGGCCGTTCCCCCAGCACCGACTCGACCAGCGCCAGCGTCTGTTCAGCATGCGTTGCATACCCCGTGTCGACCACCGCGGTTTCTTCGCTGCCGATGAACAGAACATTGTTCGAAGACAGCCAACCCCGCTCGAATACCACGACATTCGCTGGCAGCCCGGCACTCGCCGACGAATGGCTCATTCAGGCGCCCGCACTGGTGCGCAGTTCGCGGCGCAAGATCTTTCCCACGTTGGTCTTCGGCAGCGATTCCCTGAATTCGATGTGCTTCGGCCGCTTGTAGCCCGTGAGCTGCGAGTGGCAGTACTGCAGCACTGCGTCTTCAGTCAGCGCCGGGTCCCTGCGGACGACGAAGACCTTGATGGCCTCGCCCTGCTTCTCGTCCGGGACGCCCACCGCCGCGCATTCCACGACCCCTGGGCACAGGGAAATCACGTTCTCGAGTTCGTTGGGGAACACGTTGAAGCCGCTCACCAGAATCATGTCCTTCTTGCGGTCGACGATGCGGCTGTAGCCGTCTTCCTGCATCACCGCAATATCGCCGGTGCGCATGAAGCCATCGGCGGTGAAGGCCGCCGCCGTCTCGGCGGGCTGGTTGTAGTAGCCCGCCATCACGTTCGGTCCCTTGATGCAAAGCTCACCCGGCTGGCCTGCCGGCAGCGAATTGCCGTCATCGTCCTTGATTGCGATCTCGATGCTTGGCAAAGGCAAGCCGATCGTCCCGGTGAACTCGGTATTCGACACCGGGTTGTTGGTCCCGATGGCGCAGGTTTCGCTCATCCCCCAGCCTTCGATCATCGGGCAGCCCGTGGCCTCGAACCACTTGCGCGCGGTACCTTCCGATGCCGCCATGCCTCCCGCCTGCGACACGAACAGCGTGGAGAAATCGATCGACTTGAACTCCGGGTGTATCAGCAGTGCATTGAACAGCGTGTTCACTGCCGGCAGCATGTGGAATGGCCGCTTCTTCAGTACCGCGATGAACTTGTTGAAGTCGCGCGGGTTCGGGATCAGCGTCATGTGCGAGCCCTGGCGGATCACCAGCAAGCACAGCGTCAGCGCAAAGATGTGATACAGCGGCAGCGCCGCGATGCTGTTGACCTTCGCCAGATCGCCCGCGCGCGACAGCGCAGGTGTGAACCAGGCCTCCGCCTGCAGAGTGGCCGCAACGATGTTGCGATGGGTCAGCACCGCGCCCTTCGACAGGCCGGTCGTCCCCCCCGTGTACTGCAGGAACGCGATCGAATCGAGCGTGCTCCGGTCGGGCCCCAGCATGCGGCCTCGGCCCTCCGAGATCGCCTGAGTGAACGGAGTGACCGTGCGTCCATCGCTCAGAGGCAGCTTGTACGCCGGCACGATCTTCGCCAGATGACGCACTGCCATCGTGATCCATGCGCCATACAGCCCGCCCAGCAGATCGCCCATCGCCGTCACGACCACATGCTTCACGGGCGTGCGCTCGATCACCTTCTCGAGCGTTGCCGCGAAGTTCTCGAGGATGACGATCGCCGTCGCGCCAGAGTCCTTCAGCTGGTGTTCCAGCTCCCGCGCGGTGTACAGCGGATTGACGTTGACGCACGTATAGCCCGCGCGCAGCACGCCGCACATGGTGACCGCAAACTGCGGAATATTGGGCAGCATGATGGCCACGCGCGCACCCGGCTCCAGTCCGAGCGATTGCAGCCAGGCGCCCAGCGCCTTCGACAGCGTGTCGAGTTCGCCATAGGACATCCAGCGCTCCATGCAGACCGAGAACGGCCTGTCGGCGTAGCGGCCAAAGGCCTCGTCGAACATGTGAGGCAAGGAACGGTACTGCTCGGGATGAATCTCGTGCGGTACGCCGGCCGGATAGTTCTGTCGCGCGGATGTCTGCATGCAAGCTCCTTTGGCGCGGATTGTGGGAGGCAGTGCGCCTTCGCCGCCAGCGGGCTTGTCCTAGGGAGCGGGCGTGCGCTGTCGCGCGCGCGATAGCTGCGCGGCGCAGCCCTCAGAAATTCAGGCCTTGCCCGATTCGCCCGGCAGCAGCACCCCGGCCTCGATGTCGGTCGCAACCTTCAGCGATTCGTACAGCGCCGTGAAGTCGGGCGCCGTAAGGTCGAACAGATGCGCAAAGCTGTCGATCACGAAGTAGTTAGCCTGGTAGGTGTCGATCTTGTAGCGTGTGCGCATGGTGCGCAGCAGGTCCAGCGGCAGCCGGTGCGGCTCATCGCTGAGCACCGCGTGCTTCAGTTCGCCCACCGAGCTCAGAATGCCGGCGCCGTAAGCGCGCAGGCCGTCCGGCTGGCGGATCAGCCCGAACTCCACCGTGTACCAATAAAGCCGCGCGAGCTTCTCGCCGGCGCCCAGTTCGTGCGCCTTGATGCCGCCCGCGCCGTAGCGCTGCACGTAGTCGGCGAAGGTCGGGTCGAACAGCATCGGCACGTGGCCGAACAGGTCATGGAACACGTCGGGCTCGACGATGTAGTCGAACTCCTCTGGCTTGCGGATCCAGTCGGTCACCGGGAACTTGCGGTTCGCCAGCAGCGTGAAGAACGGCAGCTCCGGAATCAGCCCCGGCACCGCGACGATCTCCCAACCGGTCGCGCGATGCAGCCGCTCGTTGAGCTCCTCGAAGCGCGGAATGCGGTCCTTCACGCCGAGCGATGGCAGCGACTCGATGAAGGCGTCGCAGGCCAGCCCCGGCAACTGCGCGGCCTGGCGCTCGTAGAGCCGGCGATAGGTGTCGTGGTCGGCCGGCGTGTAGCTGGCCCAGTCCTGCGGGCAGGTGTAGTCGGCCATCACCTTGCCGCCGCGCGAATAGTCGCCCCGAGGCGGGCGGTCGGAAGCGCCGTAGACGGCGGGGGTGACAACGGCGGCGGCAGGAGTGTCCATGAGAAACGATTCTTGAGAGTTACTTGAGCCAGCGGTCCATCGTGCGCTGGAAGTCGCCGCCGGCCTGCTGCAGATGCAGCCACTGGTCGACGTATGACTTGAAGGCAACGTCGTCGCGCGGGAGCATCCAGGCCATTTCGCCGTACTGCAGCGGTTTGTCGGGATTGACCGCACACAGGCCCGGCTTGAGCTTCTGCTGCGTGATGGCCTCGGCCGCTTCGGTCACGAACACGTCCGCGCGGTTGGCGAGGATCTCGTCGAAGATCGTCACGTTCTCGCCGTGCAGCGTGAGCTTGGCCTGCTTGAAATTGGCCCGGGCGAAGCGCTCGTTGCTGCCGCCCGGGTTGAAGATGACGCGCACCGAAGGCTTGTCGATGGCGGCCACGCTCTGGTACTTGGCCACGTCGGCGCAGCGCGCGATGGGCGTCTTGCCGTTGACCATGTAGGGCGTGCTGAAGAAGGCCCGCTTCTGCCGGTCGGTGGTGACCGACACGCCGCCCACGGCGATGTCGCACTTGCCGGCGTTCAGGTCGGGCAGCAGGTTGGCCCAGGTGGTCTTGACCCACTCGGGCTTCGCGCCGAGGCTGGCGCTGAAGCCCGTCATCAGGTCGACGTCGATGCCCTCGAAGGCGCCGTCAGCCTTCTGGAAGCTGAAGGGCTTGTAGTCGCCCGGCGTGCAGATGCGCAGCACCGCCGCCTTCTGCACGGCATCGAGGTGCGAGCCGGCCGCCGGCGTGCTCGCCGGCGCCATGGCGCAACCCGAGAGAACGGCGGCTGCCGCCGCGATGAAGGTCAAACCGATCGAAGACATGCAACTGCGCATACCGGGCTCCTGGGCAATAAGAAAGAAGCCCTTATTTTGCGGCGCTCAGCACGCCGCGGCGCATCTGGTCGAGCTCGATGCTCTCGAACAGCGCCTTGAAGTTGCCGTTGCCGAAACCGTCGTCGCCCTTGCGCTGGATGAACTCGAAGAAGATCGGGCCCAGCTGGTTCTCGCTGAAAATCTGCAGCAGCAGCGCGTCCTTCTTGCCGTCGATCAGGATCTTGCGCTTCTTCAGTTCGGCCACGCTTTCGCCGTGCCCGGGAATACGCTTGTCGATCAGCTCGTAGTACGTGTCGATGGTGTCCAGCAGCGTCACGCCGTTGGCGCGCAGCGCGTCGACGCTTTCGTACAGGTTGTCCGAACCCATGGCGATGTGCTGGATGCCCTCGCCCTTGTACATGTCCAGGTACTCCTGGATCTGGCCGGCCTGTTCCTTGCCTTCTTCGTTGATCGGGATGCGGATCTTGCCGCAGGGGCTGGTCATGGCCTTGCTCTTCACACCCGTCACCTGGCCTTCGATGTCGAAGTACTTCACCTCGCGGAAGTTGAAGAGCTTCTCGTAGAAGTTGGCCCATACGTCCATGCGGCCGCGGTACACGTTGTGCGTCAGGTGGTCGATGTAGGTCAGGCCGTTGCCCTTGCGCGCCAGCGCGTCTTGCGACGACACGCCCGGCAGCGCCTCGAAGTCCACGTCGTAGAAGCCGATGTTGCCGATGTCGCCGGGCTTCGCCCCATTCTTGCCGGGCCAGCGGTCCACCAGGTAGATCAGGCTGTCGCCGATGCCCTTGATGGCTGGGATGTTCAGCTCTCCGGGGCCGGCCTTGTCGGCGAAGCCCCATGCGCCGAGTGATGTGGCGCGCTCGTAGGCTTGCTTGGCGTCCTGCACGCGGAAGGCGATGGCGCAGACGCTCGGGCCATGTTCGCGCGCGAACTTCTGCGCGAAGGAATCGGGCTCCGCGTTCAGAATGAAGTTGATGGTGCCCTGGCGGTACAGCAGCACGTTCTTGTGGCGGTGCTTCGCCACCGCCTTGAAGCCCATGCGCTCGAACACCTTGCCCATGGCGGCCGGATCGGGTGCCGCGTACTCGATGAATTCGAAGCCGTCGGTGCCCATGGGGTTCTCCCAGGGCGTGAAGGCGGGTGCGTCGGCATGGCTCATGTGCGGTCTCCGGTAGGTGGGGCTGGATGAATAAGGCGCGAAATCGGCCGGTCATGCAATGTAGGGCGGATGCCTCTCAGGTTTTCTGCGTTTCCGGGCGCTCGGGATGGCCATTGCGCAATAAAACTGCAAGAATGGCGATATGGAAGCACTGGACAAGATCGATAGGCTGATTTTGCGCACGCTGCAAGCAGATGGGCGTGCCACCTACGACCAGATCGCGGAGCAGGTCAGCCTGTCGCCCAGCGCCGTGCTGCGGCGGGTCAAGCGGCTCGAAGAGCACAAGGTGATCGACCGCTACGTCGCGCTGGTCCAGCCCGAAGCCATCGGCCTGGGGCTGACCGCTTATCTCAATGTGCGACTCGAAAAGCACACCGAGAGCCACAAGCGCAACCCGATGGACCTGTTCCGCGCAAGCGTGCAGACATGGCCCGAGGTGGTCGAATGCGCGGCTCTCACCGGCGACATGGACTACCTGTTGCGGGTGGTCGTGGCCGACATGGCCCACTACAGCCGCTTCATCATGGACACACTGCTGAAGCATCCGAGCGTGGAGGACTGCAAGACCAGCTTCGTGCTCGACCGTGTCAAGGCCACCACAGCTGTGCCGGTTTAGCCACATTGCGGTTGCGCCAGCGCCACGCAGCTTGGTACTAGGACACAAATGTGTCCCGTGATTGACCCTGTGGACTTGTTGTTTAAGGGAAAACCCTTACATTCGAGCCATGCTTACCGCCAAGACCCTTCTCAAAGCGTCTCTCGGCCTCGGCTCTTTCCTGAAAGCGCCGATGGTTGAGGCGCAACCACGCGCAGTCAGCGCGCCTCAACCCGTCATGGTGCCGATCCGCTCGATCGGCCCGCGCGAACGCGAGCGCATCGCTCGCCACCTGCTCGAACTCTCCCCGCACGACCGCTATTTGCGCTTCGGCTATGCGGCGGGCGACGAGCAGGTCCAGAGCTACGTCGACGGTCTCGACTTCGAGCGCGATGAACTCTTCGGCATCTACAACCGCCGCCTCGACCTGATCGCGATGGCGCACCTGGCCTTCGCGCCCGGCGACCAGCACAGCGACTGCGCCGAATTCGGCGTGTCGGTCTCGGCGCATGCTCGCGGCCGGGGCTACGGCGCCCGCCTGTTCGAGCGCGCCGTGGTCGTGGCCCGCAACGAAGGCGTGGGCATGCTCTTCATCCATGCGCTCAGCGAAAACGCCGCCATGCTGAAAATCGCCCGCAACGCCGGCGCGACGGTGGTGCGCAGCGGCTCGGAGGCCGAGGCCCACCTCGAACTGCCCAGCGCCACCTTCGACAGCCGCATGAGCGAGATCGCCCTGGAGCACTACGCCGCGGTCGACTTCGCGCTCAAGAGCCGTGCCAAGCAGTTCTGGGCCTTCCTGGTGAGCGTGCAGGAAGTGCGCAGCGGCATGCGTGATGCCCGCAAGAAGTCCGCCCCCTGAGGCCTGGCGGCGGGCCCAACGGCTGGCGGGGGGTCATGCGGTAGAGCGTGTCACACGCAATCCGGTATCCTTGCCTTTCCTCAACTAAGCCCTCCCGCAGTGGCCGACCCTCACCCTGAACGCGCTCCCGTCGAACGGGAAGACAAGCGCGGCTTTCTCCAGAAGCTCGCCGAATTCATCCACCCCGGTCCCGACTCGCGCGACGAGCTGATCGAAACCCTGGCCGATGCCGAGGACAACGAGGTGATCGGTGCCGAATCGCGCGTGATGCTCGAAGGCGTGCTGCGCATGGCCGACATGACCGCGGGCGACGTGATGGTTGCCGCGCCGCGCATGGACCTGGTGAACATCGACGCACCGTTCGACGCGCTGCTGCACCTCATCATCGACACCGCGCACTCGCGCTTCCCGGTGTACGAGGGCGAAAAAGAAAACATCATCGGCATCCTGCTCGCGAAGGATCTGCTCAAGCTGCAGCGCGCGCCGGGCCTCAACATCCGCGCATTGCTGCGCCCGGCCACCTTCGTGCCCGAGAGCAAGGGCCTGAACGACCTGCTGCGCGAGTTCCGCGGCAACCGCAACCACCTGGCGATCGTGATCGACGAGTTCGGCCGCGTGGCCGGCCTCATCACCATCGAGGACGTGCTCGAGCAGATCGTCGGCGAGATCGAGGACGAGTTCGACATCGCCGAGGACGAAGGCGACATCTTCGGCCTGGCCGACCACACCTACCGCGTCTCGGGCGACACGCCCATCGAGCGCGTGGCCGAGGCCTTCGGCATCGTGTTCGACGAAGAACAGCTGAGCGAAGACTTCGACACCATCGGCGGCCTGATCGCGCACGAGATGGGCCACGTGCCCAAGCGCGGCGAGCACCACGCCATCGGCGGCTTCGACTTCGTGGTGCTGCACACCAAGGGCGGCGCGGTGCGCTGGTTCAAGGTGTCCCCGGCCCGCGGCGGCGACGCGGCCGACTGATGCGCGGCGCGCCGGCTTCTCCTTCCGCCAACCTGTTCCGCCTGCTCGGCTTCGGTGCCACCGGGCTCGCGCAGGCGCTTTCGATGGCCTCGCCCGTGGGCGGCAAGCCGCTGTGGTGGCTGCAGCTGCTGTCGCTCGGTGCGTTCGTGTGGCTGCTCGACGGCCTGCGCGCGCAGGGCGCGGGCTGGCGTCGCGCCGGCCTGCATGGCTGGCTGTTCTCGACCGCCTGGCTCACCGGCAGCTTCTGGTGGCTCTTCATTTCGATGCACACCTATGGCGGGCTGCCGGCGCCGCTCGCGGCCATCGCCGTGCTGGCACTGGCCGCGGCGCTCGGGCTGTACTACGCGGTCGCGGCTGCGTGGTTCGTTGTTCGCGGACCGCAGGGGCGGGTGACAGGCGCGCTCGTCTTCGCGGCGCTGTGGACGCTGGCCGAGCTCGTGCGCGGCAGCTGGTTCACGGGTTTCCCGTGGGGCGCCGGCGGCTATGCGCATGTCGAAGGTCCGCTGGCCGCGCTGGCGCCGTGGGTCGGTGTCTACGGCATCGGTGCCGCAGCGGCGCTGGTCGTTGCGCTGGTCGTGCTGCATCGGCCGCCGCGCGTCGCCGAGCTCGTGCAAGGCCTGGTGCTGATCGCGCTCGTGTTCGCCGCGCCGCAACTGGTTGCGCCGCTGCGCAGTGACGTACAAGGCATCAAGGGCTCGGCCGGCAATCTTCAGCTCGCGCTCCTGCAAGGCAACATCCCGCAGGACGAGAAATTCATTCCCGGCGGCGGCATCGAAACCGCGCTGCGCTGGTACGGCGAGCAATTGCGCGACGCCAAGGCATCGCTCGTCGTGACGCCCGAGACTGCCTTGCCGCTCCTGCCGCAGCAGTTGCCGGCCGGCTATCTCGAAATGATCGAGGCGCGCTACAGCCAGGGCACGCAGGCCGCCATCGTCGGCCTGCCGATGGGAGGGCAGGGCACGTACAGCAATGCAGTGCTCGGCTTCCAGCCTGGCGCCGCGCGGCCCTACGTCTACAGCAAGCACCACCTGGTGCCCTTCGGCGAATTCATTCCCCCGGGCTTCCGCTGGTTCATCCAGATGATGAACATCCCGCTCGGCGACTTCGCACGCGGCGGGCTCGCGCAGGCGCCATTCGTCTGGCAGGGCCAGCGCATCGCACCGAACATCTGCTACGAAGACTTGTTCGGCGACGAGATCGGGGCGAACTTCACGGACGAGGCCACGGCCCCCACCATCCTGCTCAACGTGAGCAACATCGCATGGTTCGGCGACACGGTGGCCATCGACGAACACCTGTCGATCTCGCGCATGCGCGCGCTCGAATTCGCGCGGCCGATGGTGCGCTCCACCAATACCGGTGCGACCGTGGTGATCGATGCCGACGGCCGCGTGACGCACGAACTGCCGCGCCTCACGCGCGGCGTGCTCGAAGCCAGCGTCGAAGGCCGGCGTGGCCTCACGCCGTATGCGCGCTGGGTCGCGCCTTTCGGTCTGTGGCCGCTGTGGCTGCTGGCGATGGCCATCGTGGCCGCAGCCTTTGTGCTGCGCCGCCGCCGCCGCGATTGAGCCTCAGGCGACCCGTGCGCCCTTCACCGGCCAGTCGCGCAGCTTGCCGGGATTCAGCAGCCCCATCGGATCGAAGCGTTTCTTCACCGCGATGACCTCGGGCGGCAGCGGCCCGCCGGCCTTGCCGTCTTCCACGATGTTCACATGCGGGTTGTTGATGTGCACGTTGTGCTCGCGGTGGATGCGCATGATCTCCTGCAGCCGCTCCTCGGTGCTGAAGCGCACCAGCTGCAGTCCGCTGCAGGTCATGAGGCCCGCAACGTTGCGGATGAACTCCAGGTGCATCATCACCTCGCCGCTCAGCAGCTTTTCCATCTCGATCACCTGCTCGACATGCCGGCCCGGCACGAAGCCGCTCTGCAGGTAGGTCAGCGTCGGATCGATCTTGAGCGCGTGCAGCGTCGTGTGGTTCCAGGTGAACTCCATCAGCGTGCGGTTGCTCTTCTGCACCTCGGCCGCCGTCTTGCGGTAGCTCACCGTGCCGCCGTGCGCCTCGGCCAGTTGCAGCAGCGCGGGCTCGCACGATTCCGCCACCAGCGACAGCACCGTGTGGCAGCCATTCGGCAGGTGCGCCGCGAGTTGCGCCAGGTGGTCCGAGATGGGCGCGGCGAAGAACGCCACTTCGCGCTTCACGATGCCCGGCGCGTTCGCGAGCTTGTCGGCGAAGTGCAGTGCGCCCTCGAAGCTGTCGAAAGTGACCAGCGTCTCCAGCCATGGATGCGCGGGTGCCAGGGCAATTTCCAGCTCCAGCACCAGTCCGTTGGTGCCCCACAGGTGGTGCATGCGCATTGCCTCGGCGCCGCGCAGCTCGACCACCTGCGGCTCCGCCTCGATGCTCATCGCGCGGATGCCGAGCACGTTGCCCGGTGCGCCCAGCGGCCCGTAGTTGATCGAGCCCACGCCGCCGAAGCCGCCGCCGAAAAGGCCGCCCAGCGTCGCGCTGCGATAGGTCGACGGCACGCAGCGCAGCTCCTGGCCCGTGGGCTTGGCCTGCTTTTCCAACTCGCCCAGGCGAATGCCGGCCTGCGCGCGCGCCACGCCGGGCCGTACCCACAGGCAGCTGTTGTAGCCCGTCATGTCGAGCACCACGCCGCCGGCCAGCGGCGTCGTCTGGCCGTAGTTGCCGGTGCCGCTGCCGCGGATGGTGATCGGCACGCCGCGGCGCGCGCAGGCGCCCACCACGGTGCGGATCTCTTCCTCGGTGCGCGGGCGCACGACCACGTCGGCGCGCTTGTCCTTGAGCTGGCGGTTGAGCACGGGGCTGAACCAGGAAAAGTCTTGCGACAGCCGCGTCACGCGGCTCTCATCGCTGATCCAGTCGAGGTCGGGCAGTTCGAGCAGCAATTGCTCGATAGCGGAAACGGGAGCATTCATGGTCAAGTTCAATCCTGGGAAAGTTCGCTCGCATGCCAGGAGCCCAGCGCCACCTTGGTGAGCCAGGCCATCAGCACGAAGAGCGCGACACCGGTGAGGGAAATGAGCAGCAGCGCGGCGAACATGCGCGGGATGTTCAGCTGGAAGCCCGCCTGCAGGATCTGGTAGGCCAGCCCCGCGCCGGAGCCGCCCGTGCCCGCGACGAACTCCGCCACCACCGCGCCGATCAGCGCGAGGCCGCTGGAGATGCGCAGCCCGCCAAAGAAATACGGCAGCGCGCTCGGAATGCGCAGCCGCACCAGCTGCTGCCAGCGCGTGGCGCGGTTCAGCTTGAAATAGCTCTGCAGGTCGGGGTCGATGCTGCGCAGGCCGAGCGTGGTGTTGCTGATGATGGGGAACAGCGCCACCAGCGCCGCGCACACCGTCATGGCGGCCACCGGGTTCTTCACCCAGATGATGATCAGCGGCGCGACCGCCACGATGGGCGTCACCTGCAGCAGCACCGCGTACGGAAAGAGCGCGGTCTCGATGCGCTTGCTCTGCACGAACAGGAACGAGACCAGCACGCCCGCCACCGTGGCCAGCAGGAACGACAGCACCGTGATCTTCAGCGTGACCAGCAGCGCATTGCCCAGCGGCGCCCAGTCGGTCACCAGCGTCTGCATCATCAGGTAGGGCGAGGGCACGAGGTAGGGCGGCAGCTCCATCGCCACCACCATCCACTGCCACAGCGCGACCAGCACCACGCCGATCAGCACCGGGTAGAGCACGCGCTGCACGCGCGGCTGGCTCAGCAGAGGTTTGACTGTCTTCTTCATCGCGCGGTCTCCTCATCGGCACTGCTGGCGCGCAGCAGGCTGTCCTGCAGCTGCTTCGCGTAGCGTGCGAATTCGGGCGTCACCATGAAATCGGCGCTGCGCGGATAGGGCTCGTCGATGCGGAGCTCTTCCACCACCCGACCCGGCCGCGCCGCCATCATCACCACGCGGCTCGACAGGAACACCGCCTCGTGGATCGAGTGCGTCACGAAGATCACCGTGAGCTTCTTCTTGCGCCACAGCTCCAGCAGATCGGCATCGAGCTTGTGGCGAGTGATCTCGTCGAGCGCGCCGAAGGGCTCGTCCATCAGCAGCAGGTCGGGCTGCGTGACGAGGCCGCGCGCGATCGACACGCGCATCTGCATACCGCCCGAGAGCGCGCGCGGCAGCGCATCGGCAAACTTTTCGAGCCCCACCAGCGCGAGCGATTCCGTCACCCGCGCATCGGCTTCCTTGCGCGGCACGCCGGCCAGGTCCAGCGGCAGGCGCACGTTGGTCTGCACGCTCGCCCACGGCATCAGCGTGGGCGACTGGAACACGAACGACAGCTTGTGCGGGCAGCTGTGGATCTGCGCCACCGGCTTGCGCCACACCAGCAGCCGGCCGTCGCTGGGTTCGAGCATGCCTGCCACCATCTTCAGCAGCGTGCTCTTGCCGCAGCCCGAGGGACCGAGCAGCGTGACGAATTCGCCTTCGGCGATGGACAGGTCCACCGGCAGCAGCGCGTGCGTGCCGTTGGGGTAGGTCTTCTCCGCCGAGAGCACTTCCACCGCGGGCACGGCAGGCTCCGCTGGCGGCGCGAGGGTGTTGGGTTCGATGCGATTCATGAAGCGGAAGACTCAGGGCAGAACCTTGGCGTCCTTGACGAACTCGGTCGTGTAGGTCTTGGCGAGTTCGACCTTGGCGGGGTCGAGCAGCTTCGCGCTCACCAGGAAGTCGTAGCTGGCCTTCGCACGCGCATCCGTCATCACGCCGATGCCGAGCTTGGCCGCGTCGCCGCCGGTGACCATGCCCATCTCCTTGAGCTTGGCCACGCTGTAGGCCAGCTGATCGTCGGTCATGTTGGGGTTGTCCTTCTTGATGAGGGCGTTGGCGGGCGCCGGGTCGGCGAGGTAGCTCTTCCAACCCTCGGCCGAGGCCTTCACGAAGGCGGCGACCTGCTTGCTGCGGTCCTTCACCGTCTTCTCCATGCACGACACGGTGGTCGCGTAGGCCGGGAAGCCGTGGTCGCTGAACATCAGCACGGTGCTCTTCACGCCGGCCTTCTGGATGGCGTAGGGCTCCGAGGTCAGGTAGCCCTGCTGCGCGCTGTTCTTGTCGGCCACGAAGGGCTGGATGTTGAAGGTGTAGGGGCGGGTCTGCTCGTCGGTGAAGCCGAACTTGGCCTTCAGCCACGGCCAGTAGCCGCGCTGGGCCTGCGCGCCGATCAGCAGCGTCTTGCCCTTCAGGTCCTCGAACTTCTTGACGTCGTCGTGCGCGATCAGCACCTGCGGGTCCTTCTGGAAGAAGGCCGCCACGTTGACCACCGGCACGCCGCCTTCGCGCACCTGCATCATCTGGATGTCGCTCGAGCCCATGATGCAGTCGGCCTGGCCGGCGGCCATCATCTGCGTGATGTTGACCTGCGGGCCGCCCATCTTGATGGTCACGTCGAGGCCGTACTTCTTGTAGATGCCCAGCGCCTGCGCCTGGTAGAAGCCGCCGTGCTCGGCCTGCGCGTACCAGTTGGTCATGTAGGTGAACTTGTCCTCGGCCTGCGCGGGCGCGGTGGCGAGAAAAGCGATGGCGGCGGCGCCGGCGACGGACAGTGCGAAGGAGCGCATGGTGGGAACCTCTCGAAGGCTGGGGAGTTGAAGAAGCGAGAAAAGCGAAGGGGCAGTTGCAAGAAACAGGCTCAGGCGGCCTCGAAGCTCTGCTGGATGAAGCCCTGCTGGTGCCCACGCTCCCAGGTGGCTTCTTCGCGCACCACCCAACGCAGCGCATGCAGTTCGGTCAGCGCCTGTGCCCAGCTGTCGGAGAGCGTGTCGAGGATCTCTTTGCCCTGTTCGCGCGTGGCGGTGGTGGGGTCGCCGATCACGCCGCTCGGGCCGAAGTCGCGGGAGGTCCAGGCGCAGGCCGGGCGGCCGTCGGCCGACAGCAGCTTGATCGGGAAGGGCGGCGGAAAGTTGGCGACCGCGTGCTCCATGTGCACTGTCTCGGGCGCGAGCGCGAGCATCAGCGCGGTCTCGGAATGGCCGGCGTGCATCGCGAGCTTCTTCTCCTGCTCGCTCACCTGCTTGCTGGCCGCGCTCGGCAGGCGCGACACGCCGTGCGGCACCACCACGAAGTCGCCATGACGCAGGCGCAGTTCGCGCGCTGCCATCTCGAGCACCTGCGGCTGGCCGCCGTGGCCGTTGGCGAACAACAGCTTGCGAAAGCCTGAGCGGTAGACCGACTCGCCGATCTCGATCACGGTCGAAAGCAGCGTGGTGCCGGTCAGCGTCATCGTGCCGGGGAAGTGCAGGTGCTCCTCCGACTTGCCGTAGGTGATGGTCGGCAGCGCGAAGGCTCGCACCTCGGCGGGGAGCTTTTCGAGCGCCTTGCCCATCACGCCCGAGCAGATCACGCTGTCGACCGAGCAGGGCAGGTGCGGCCCGTGCTGCTCGATCGCGCCGCAGGGCAGCACGATGACGGTGTTCTCGCGGTCGGGCAGCGCGGCGATTTCGGTCCAGCTCAGGTAGGGCAGGAAGCGGTGGGGCGGGATGTAGCCGTGGAGCATGGAAGAGTCCTTGTGGAGGGAGTCGTTATTGGGGAACGAAGGGCGCCGGGTCGCCGTGCGTGACGCGGCCTTCCCGCAGCACCACGCGGCCGGCGGTGCGCGAGGGCCAGCCGTGGCGGTCGGCCTGGGTGAAGAGCACGAGGTCGGCTCCCTGGCCCACCAGCGTGGGTTCGGCGTCCGGGGCTTCGCGCCGCAGCCAGTCGCCGCGGCACAGCGCCTGCGACCATTCGTCGAAAGGCTCGTCGAGCTGCGCCACCAGCGCGGCCGTGCCCAGCGCTTCGACGGGGTCGAAGCTGCCGACGCGGCAGAACGGGTCCTGCACGTTGTCGCTGGCGAAGAGCAGCGGAATGCCGCGCTCGCGTGCTTCCTTCACCAGCGTGATGCCGCGCAGGCGCGGCGTGCGGCCGGTGACGGCGTCCTGCAGCAGCAGGTTGGTGGCGGGCAGCGACACCACCGTGATCGGCGCGCGCGCCACCGCATCGAGCGTGGCGAAGGCCTGCGCCTCGGGCTGTGCCGCGAGCGCGCAGATGTGGCCGCAGACCACGCGGCCTTCGTAGCCGATCTCGCGCAGGATGCGGGCCGTGGTCTGCAGGCCGACCGCCGAGGCGTTGAGCTCTTCGTCGACATGCAGGTCGATGTCGAGGTCGCAGGCCTGCGCCGACACCAGCAGGTTGCGCAGCGCGCTCTCGCTCCAGTTGGTGGAGTGCACGAAGCCGCCGAGCAGCGCGTGCGGCCCGGTGGCCTTGACCTGCTTCGCGAGCCGCATCGCCTGCGCCGCGTCTTCGAACAGCGGCAGCTTGATGAGGCTCACCTGTTCCAGCCGCAGCTTGCCAGCCCATTCCTGCGCCAACTCGGCCATCACCGGCCAGGCCATCGGCACGGTATCGGGCTCCCACCAGTCGACGTGCGTACGCAGGTGTGTGGTGCCGCATTCCCAAGCCCACTGCAGGCCGCGCGCGGCGCGTTCGCGCACGTCGGCGGGCGTCCAGTGCACACGGTCGCTCAGCATCGCGTCGATGGCACCTAGCAGGCCGGGCTGCACCTGCTTCATGCGCGGCAGGGTGAAGGCCTTGTCGAGGTGCGTGTGGGCGTCGACGAAGCCGGGCAGCGCCAGCGTGCCGGCGAGATTCCAGCCCGTTGCCGGGGCGTCGATCCCCATCGCAGGGCGCACCGACTGCACGCGCCCGGCCTCGATCGCGATGCGCGCCAGCACAGGCACACCGTCGCCTTGCGGCCAGTTCACCGGCAGCAGCCAGCGCGGCAGACGCACGTTGTCGAGCAGGGCGGGAGCGTTCATGCCACCTCGTGCGCGGCGGCGCGCAAATTCAGCACCTCTTGGTGCGGCGCAGCATGGAAGCTGGTTTCGACCGGATGGTCGCAGGCGAAGAGCACGTACATGATGTTTGACCGCTTAATCAGAGCAAGTGGTCAGGTAATGCAAGCGACGTGCCAGTGCGGGCGCACCGGTTTGGTTCTAGAGCGGTCGAGTTGCGCGATGGCCTCAGAAACCGCTTTCACCTCCGTTGTGTTTCGTAACAGAAGTCACAGAAATTCGTGAAAACGCAACGGACTGGCCGGCGATCCCGAGTCTTTACGTAACATCGGCGCACCTTTTTTATAAATTGTTAACTAAAATCCACATTTCCAAAAATGTGAACTTTGGACCTCAGTTTCGTTTTCTTTATCAACCATTCGATTCACCGAGAGCTCATCTTGAAAAAACTACTCCTGGTTGCAGCCATCGCAGGCGCCCTTCCTTTCGCTGCGCAAGCAGAGTCCAATTTCGTGAGCGCGGCATCGGGCACGCTGACCGCCACGGCGCGCCTCAACTTCACGGTGACGATTCCGCGCGTGATGTATCTGCAGGTCGGTACCGGTACCAACTTCAGCACCGTGGGCACGGTCGATAACCTGGCCTTCACGGTGCCGGGCGCATCGGTCGGCGCGGGCGGCACCATCGCCGGCACGGGCGGTGATCTGGGTGCGGGCGCGGTTACGGTTCGCGTGCTTGGCAATGCCGGCGACCTGTCGCTCAAATCCGGCGTGACCGGCCAGCTGAGCAACGGCAGCAGCACCATCCCCTGGAGCGCCATCACCGTGACGGCGGCGCCGCTCACCGCCGGCATGACCACCGGCTTCACCAACGCAGCCATCACCCACCCGGCCTTCAGCACGACCTCGGGCGCGGGTCCGACCGCCACGACCTTCACTTCGGTGAACACGGTGGTGCGCCAGGAAAGCAAGTGGACCTTCGCGTACGACAATACCGGCGTCTACGCGCCCGGTACGTACGGTGCCACGGTGGCCAACAACGGCGTCGTGACCTACACGCTCACCTCGCCCTGATCCTGCGCCGTCGCCAAGGGAAGAAGGCGGCCTGGCGCCGCCTTTTTTCCAGCCTCGGGAGAACCCCTTGACATTGCGCCGTCCCTCCTTCGCACAGCTCCGTCTCGCGGCATGCCTCGTGGCCGCCTTCGGCGCGCTGATGCCTGCGCACGCTTACACGGTGGGCATTGCCTCCGCATCGCGCTCGCTGTACCTGCAAGTCGGCGCAGGCAACATGGCTCAGGGCAATCCCAACTCCGCCGGCAACAACTCGACGCAGAACAACGTGACCGCGACCGTGCCTGTGGCGGCACTGTTCACCAGCGGCGCCGCGCAGACGATGAACACCGACAGCACCGTCATGAACAGCCCGATCGACGGCGCAGCCTACTGCACCCCGGCCGGCAAGGTCTATGTCGGCAGCTTCTTTCGCACCACCGGTTCTTCCAACAACAGCGCGACGCTGACCGTGAGCACGCCGGCGAACCTGTCCAGCGGCAGCGCCACCATTCCATTCAGCACCATCTCCTGGACCGGCACCGGCAGCGGCCAGTACGACTCGGAGATTCCGAGCGGTTCGTTCAGCAGCACCCTGCTCACGCTGGTCTCCGTGGCCAAGAACACCTGGTCCGAAAGCTGCCTGCTGTTCACTTACACCAATCCCGGCATGGTGCCGTCCGGCACCTTCACCGGCACCGCAACCTACACGTTGACGGCCCCATGAAGAACGCATGCCGCGCGCTCGCCGCCGCCCTGCTGGCGCTGCTCGCCGCACAGGCCGGCGCTGCCACCTACCGCGTCGACGACACCGGCACGGTGGTCGGTCAGCCGGTCACGCCGATGCGCTGGCGCCAGCCCGTGCCCGGTCGCGTTGCGGACAACACCGTCGAGGGACAGGTCTCCGTCGCACTGCGCCTGAACCTGTCGCAGTGGATGATGCGCCAAGCCCGCATCTACATGCTGCTGGCTCCCACCGAGAACGAACGGCTGGTCGCCACCTGGCGCACCCAGGGCCGGCTGCTGCCGGGCTCCATGCGCGGCGGCGACCGCGTGCTGGTCTTCGAGGGCATGGTGCGCGAACCCTTCCTGCAGGAAACCATCCTGCTGAATCTCACGGCCGACGGACGCGCGCTCGAGCGCGCCCAGTCGCTGCAATTCAACTTCGAGATCGAGATGACGCCATGATGCGCGCGATCGGCTTTTCTTCCCGCCTCCTGCGCGTACTGGCGCTGGTGGCATTCCCCGCCTCGGCCGCCTTCGTGGGCACCGGCGCGCAGGCCCAGTTCGCGCTGGCCGTCTCGCCCCCCCGCTTCGAATTGAGCGGCAAGCCCGGCGAGCGCGTGCGCGACGTGATCGAGCTCAGCCACTCGGACGCTCGACAGGGCGAATACACCTTCAAGACCGCCGACTGGACGCTCAAGCCCGACGGCTCGGTCGACTTCAGCGACGAATTGGCGCCGGGCAGCTGCCGGCCCTGGGTGGCCATCGAGCGCCGCGAACTCAGCATCGCCGCGGGCAAACCCTATCGCTACCGTTTCGAGGTCACGCCGCCGGCCGGTACGCCGCCGGTGGAGTGCCGCTTCGCCGTGCTGATCGAAGGCAAGGAGCACACCAACGCGCCCGGCACGCCGGTGGCGATGGCCGCGCGCATCGGCGTGATCGCCTACGTGGCGATCGGCGATGTTCAGCCCGTGCTCGACATCGCCGGCACTGCCGTGAAGACCGTGAACGGCAAGGACCTGCCGGTGCTGCGCATCCGCAACACCGGCACGGCGCACGGCCGGCTCGCGGGCTTCCTCAACGGCACCGATGCCAGCGGCGCGCGGCTCGAATTCCAGCCTGCCACCACGCCGGTCATGCCGGGCGAGACACGCGAGATTGCGCTCACCGCGACCCGGCCTGGCGACACGGATGCGGCCGTCACGGTGCGCTTTCCGGTCACCGTGACCGGTTCGCTCGAATGGGGCAAGAGCGGCTCATTCAAAGTCAACGAACGCTTCGGTCAATGAAGAAGCGGGCCCTGCAAACCGCGCTAGGACTCTGCGGCGCGGGCACCGCCCTGGCCGGCGCGGGGGCGTGGGCCCAGGTGCCGGCAACGGCGGGCAACCCGCCTCCGGCCGTCGCCGCCGCGTATGTCGATCGCGTGCTCGAAGAGGGTCCCGTCGTGCCCGAGGCCCCGCAGGCCGAAGAACCCAGCACCGGCTGGCCGCGCGGCTGGAGCGCAGAGCTGCAATCCAACCGGCAGAGCAACAGCGCCGTCAAGACGCAGAGCCAGACGCTGACCTTCTCCGGTTTCCTCGACACGCCCAACTACGGCGCCTTTTCCGCCAACCTCAACCTGAACCGCAACCCGGCACCGGTGTACGGCTACGGCGTGTTCGGCAGCAGCGGCTCGCCGTACAGCGTGGTGCCCTTCACCGCACGCAACGGCAGCACCTGGCGCGTCGATCAGCGCGCGATGCCCTTCGACGGCGGCTGGTTCGGCAACAGTTCGGTCGGCAACATCAACATGGGCAGCACGCCGCTGGCACGCGGCATCGGCCGGGTGTTCCTGCCGAGCCTGCCGATCGAGGGCGCGTCCGTGAGCATCGAGCAGCCGGGCCGCACGCAGTTCAATGCCTCGGCCGGGCGGCTCGGCTACTTCGACGGGCTGGCCTTCCAAGGCTTCTCGGCCGGCCGCGGTACGGCTGCCAGTGTCGGCGCGCAGACGCAGATCGCTGGCGGCGACGGCCCCATGGCTCTGGGGCGCACCGACGCAGCGGTGCAGTTCGTCGAGGCGCGCAACGTCAACACCAGCGGCCTGACCGGATACGCGCGGGATACCCGCACGCTGTGGAGCGCAGTCTCGTGGCAGGGCCTCGCGCCCTGGGCCGACACGATCGGCAGCGGCACCGGTGGTATCGGCGACCGCATCGGTGGCATGCGCGTGCAGGCCAACCTCGTGCACAGCGCGGGGCGGCCGTCGGACGCGTCTTCGCAAGCGCCCTTCGACTCGGCCACAGGCGGCTGGCTCGACGCGGCCTGGCGCACCGACTGGCTGCAGCAGAGCGCCTCGATGTTCTATTTCCAGCCTTCGCTGCGCTGGGGCTCGGACACGCTGCCCAACAATCTGCGCGGCGCCTCGTGGCGCGGCGACATCTCCACCCGCCAATGGCAACTGGGCGGCAATGTCGAACTGAGCGACAGCGTGAGCGGCACTCAGCGCCGCTCGCTCTACGCCAACATGTTCGGCCGCTACCGCTTCGATTCGCGCGATGCGGTCTCGGGCAACGTGGCCGCACGCAGCGGCTCCTTCGCCGCGCAGTCGGCGCAGGTGACGTGGGAGCACCAGTCCGACTGGGGCTATACACAATGGCGTACCGACGCGGCCCACGGCGTCGACCTGCGCGTCCTGCGCACCGGCATCGACCACGCCTGGCGCGTCGGGGAGGCGCAGACGTTCTCGACTTCGCTGGCCGTCGAGCAATCGAACCGATCGGGCGGGAGCCTGCGCACCGTGCACTGGGGCGTGCTCGGCACGACTCCGCTGGTGGCCGGTGCGAGGCTCGACCTGAGCTTGCGCGGCAGCAACGGTCTCGGCGGCAACAGCACGCGCTTTCTCAGCGCCAACGCGCGGCTGGCTTGGCCGTTGGGCCGCGGCTGGTCGTTCATCACCCAGGCCACCGCGTCGCGCGGACAGGAGGCGCTCGACCCTGCGGTGGTCTCGGCCCTCACGGCCGCCACGCTGCAGCCGACGCTGATCGTGCCTTCCACCCGCTCGTTCATGCTGGTGCTGCGCTACGAAGGCCGCGCCGGCTCGGCCAGCGCCCCCATCGGCGGCGCGCCAGGCCTCGGCGACGGCCGGCTCGAAGGCCGCGTGTTCTTCGACCAGAACAACAACGGCCGGCGCGAAGCCAACGAGGGCGGTGTGGGCGGCGTCACCGTGCGCATCGATCGCCGCTACGTGACCCAGACCGATGCGCAGGGCTTCTACAGCTTCCCGTCGGTGGCCGGCGGCAGCCACGAGGTCGAACTGGTCCAGGACACCCTGCCCCTGCCCTGGAGCAGCCCGGGTTCGTCCACGCAGCGCGTCGACATCCGCGTGCGCGGCACCGCCGTGTCCGATTTCGCTATCCAGAAGGACCGCTAGCAAAGACCCAAGCAAGAAAGCCGTTCCCGGCCTATATTTCCTCCCGTTGCTGCCGATATCCGGAGATCGGGCGCCCATGCAGCGCCCGACCCCCATGTTCTTACGAGGGATCGGGCCTTATGACGGGAAGCTGGCTTCACTCGGGGCGCGGCGCGCTGGCCGCCTTGCTGCTCGCGCCAATGCTGTGCGTGGCTGACAACGGCTCTGGGAGCAATGCCGCGACGGCGCGGTTGCGCATCACCGTGACCGTGCCGCCCGTGTTCCGCGTGCTGCAGGTCACGCCGACCGCCGAGGGCTACCAATACCGCGTCTGGACCAACATGAAGTCGATCATGCTCGGCGGGCGCGAGTACCGTTTTTCCAATCTCGGTGAGAACACGCTGAGCCTGCGCAACCCGGCGGCGGGCGCGTGGATTGTTCACGGGCTGTAGAAATGGGCGGTCCGCTCAGCCCTCGATGCCGCAACCGTTCAACACGAAGGCCACGAGTTCCCGTGCGATCGGCTCGCGATCGATCGGCGCGTCGGGCGGCAGGCCGAGCATCACGCGCGTCTGGATCGCGTAGTCGGCATAGCTCTGGGTCATGGCCCAGATGTGCATCAGCAGGATGCGCGCGTCGAGCGGGCGCATTTGCCCGCGCGCGATCCAGCCGTTGATCACGTCGATCTTCTTCTGCGTCCAGGCCCGTGCGTTGGGCCAGTAGCGGTCGAGGTTGCGGCCGCCGTCGAGGATCTCGCGCGTGAAGATGCGCGACATCTCGGGGCTGTCGAAGGCGTGGTCGAGCTTCTTGCGGATGTAGCCGCCGAGCACCGTGGCCGGGTCGCTCGCGTCCTCGAAGGAGAACACCACCTTCCACGCATGCAGCACCTGCATCAGCAGCTCTTCGTAGAGCTCTTCCTTGCCGGCGATGTAGTAGTGCAGCTGGGGCTTGGTGAGGCCGGCGCGCGCTGCGATGGCCTGGGTCGAGGTGCCTTTCAGCCCGTGCAGGCTGAACTCGGTGACCGCCGCGGCGCGGATCGCCGCCATGATGCGTTCGCGCCCGGGCCGCGCGCGCGACAGCGGGCCGTCGGGGGCGGGCATTTCCTGGGCGGTCGAAACGGGGAGGGCGGCTGGATCGGCGGTCATGATGGCGGGAAGGCGCGGTGCGCGCGGCCGATGGTAATCCCTCGCGCATGACCACATGCCATGCCGGCATGAACGCGCAGGGCATGCCGGCACGATTCATGTATCTTCCTCGCCGCCTCGAAAGATTCCACCTCAACACAGGAGTTCTCCATGTACCTTTCTCCCCGTTTCCGTGCCTTCGCGGCCGGCGCCGCAATGCTGGCGGCCAGCGCGCTCGCGCAGGCGCAGCAGGCACTGCCCAACGTGGTGATCCTCGCCACCGGCGGCACCATCGCCGGGGCCGGCGCCTCGGCCGTCAACAGCGCCACCTACGCGGCCGCCAAGGTCGGCGTCGAGAAGCTGATCGCCGGCCTGCCGGAGCTCTCCAAGGTGGCCAACGTGCGCGGCGAACAGGTGTTCCAGGTCGCATCGGAAAGCCTCACCAACGACAACCTGCTGACGCTGGCCAAGCGCGTGTCGGCGCTGTCGAAGCAAGCCGACGTGGACGGCATCGTCATCACGCACGGCACCGACACGCTCGAAGAAACCGCCTACTTCCTGACGCTGACGGTGCACACCAGCAAGCCGATCATCGTCGTCGGCTCGATGCGTCCGGGCACGGCGCTGTCGGCCGACGGCGCGCTCAACCTGTACAACGCGGTGAACGTGGCGGGCAGCAAGGACGCGATGGGCAAGGGCGTGCTGGTGACGATGAACGACAACATCGACAGCGGCCGCGACGTGAGCAAGAACGTCAACATCAAGACCAACGCCTTCTCCAGCCAGTGGGGTCCGCTGGGCATGATCGTCGAGGGCAGGAACTACTGGTTCCGCGCACCGGTCAAGCGCCACACCATGAACTCGGAGTTCGACATCGACAGCATCAACGCGCTGCCGCCGGTCGAGATCGCGATGGGCTACGAAGGCGTGTCGTCGGTGGCCATCGACGCGATCGCCAAGAGCGGCGCCAAGGCGCTGATCCATGGCGGCACGGGCAATGGCTCGGTGGCCGACCGCATCGTGCCGAACCTGCAGAAGGCGCGCGCCGACGGCGTGATCGTGATCCGCAGCGCCCGCGTGCCCGACGGCTTCGTGATCCGCAATGCCGAGCAGCCCGACGACAAGTACGACTGGGTGGTGGCGCACGACTTGCGTCCGCAGAAGGCGCGCATCCTGGCGATGGTCGCGTTGACCAAGACGAACAACACCAAGGAACTGCAGCGCATCTTCTGGGAGTATTGAGCCCCCCGGCTTTTCACGCCGCTTCGCGGCGTGTAATTCGCCACCCCCCGAGGGGGAGGCGCGGCTCGCCTTGGGGCGGCCCGGCGGCGGCCGCCTCCGCCAGCTCCTCTATTGCTTGCCGCGATGGTGCCGTGCGTACTCGATGCTCGCGATGCAGATCGCCAGCCAGGCACCGCCCGAGCACAGCCCCGCGAGCACGTCGCTAGGAAAGTGCGCCCGCACGAAGATACGGCTGCAGGCCACGGTGACGACCACTGCCGTTGCCGCCATCACCGACGGCACCCGCCAGCGCGGCGGCAGCATGCGCAGCCCCAAGTAGCCCAGCATGCCGTAGAGCACCATCGAGCCCGAGCTGTGGCCGCTCGGAAAGGAATAGCCCGACACCTGCGCGAAGCCGAAGTCGTGCACCGGCCGAGCGCGCTCGAAGATGAGCTTGAGCACGTGGTTCAGCACCCCGTTGCCGGCGATGGCCGCGACCCAGCCAGCCGCGAAACCGCGGTGCCCGCGAAGCCACAGCGCCACCGCCACGCCGGCGCACACCAGCACCGCGACGATCGGGTCGGCCATGTGGGTGAGCCATGAGAACGCCTCCCTCACGACCGGCGGCGTGTGCGCGCCCACGGCACGGCTGATCGTCTCGTCCAGCAGGCCCATGGGCCGACCGTCGCCGAGGCCTTCCGCCACTTCGGCGAACAGCCAAGCCAGCGCGATCACAGACGCCGCGCCAATGGCCAGCCCGCCGAACAGCAGTCCGGCGCCCGGCTCGGGCTGCGCCGCATGCCGGCGCCGCAGGTGCTCGAAGCCCCACGCCGCGAGGCCGGCGGCCACGGTCAGCATCACCAGAAGAACCAGGAATCCGGGCCAGGCCTGGGCGCCGAGGCGCACTCCCAAAGCGATCAATGCGGCATCTTCAACGGACATGGGCGGGGCGGGCGGACGGCAGGCGCAGGCGAATCACGGCGTGTCGGCAGGGGTTTCAAAGGGGAGGTCGAGCATAGCGGGCCGCTCCTGACCGCCCACTGCCTCGTAAAATAGCCGGTTCGTTGCGCCGCGGGTCCTTCTCCCGCCGGGCGGCCGCCTTCACGCAGAGCCATGCTGACCTTCCAACAAATCATTCTCAAACTGCAGTCGTACTGGGCCGACAAGGGCTGCGCGCTGCTGCAACCGTACGACATGGAAGTGGGCGCGGGCACCTCGCACACCGCCACCTTCCTGCGCGCGCTCGGCCCCGAACCCTGGAAGGCCGCCTACGTGCAGCCCAGCCGCCGCCCCAAGGACGGCCGCTACGGCGAGAACCCCAACCGCCTGCAGCACTACTACCAGTACCAGGTGGTGCTCAAGCCGGCGCCAAGCAACATCCTCGAGCTCTACCTGGGCAGTCTCGAAGCGCTGGGCTTCGACCTGAAGAAGAACGACATCCGCTTCGTGGAAGACGACTGGGAGAACCCCACGCTCGGCGCCTGGGGCCTGGGCTGGGAGGTGTGGCTCAACGGCATGGAGGTGACGCAGTTCACCTACTTCCAGCAGGTCGGCGGCATCGACTGCAAGCCGATCACCGGCGAAATCACCTACGGCCTGGAGCGCCTGGCGATGTACCTGCAGGGCGTGGACAACGTCTACAACCTCACGTGGACGGATGGTCTCAGCTATGGCGACGTCTACAAGCAGAACGAGGTCGAGCAGTCGACCTACAACTTCGAGCACAGCGACGCCGAGTTCCTGTTCACCGCCTTCGCCGCGCACGAGAAGCAGGCCAAGAACCTCATGACCGAGCAGCTCGCGCTGCCGGCCTACGAGCAGGTGCTCAAGGCTGCCCACAGCTTCAACCTGCTGGACGCGCGCGGCGCCATCAGCGTGACGGAGCGCGCGGCCTACATCGGCCGCATCCGCAACCTCGCGCGCAGCGTGGCGCAGAGCTACTACGACAGCCGCGAGCGCCTTGGTTTCCCGATGGCGCCGCGCGAATGGGTCGCGCAGATGCCGCCCAGGAAGCCGGCCTGATACACCACAGCACGCCCGATGCCCACCGTCTTCACCCACGTCGCCGTACCTGTCTGCGCAGCCATTGCGCTGGGCACGCGGCGCGTGCCGGTGCCGGCGCTGCTCGCGGGCATGCTGGCGTCCCTCGCGCCCGACTTCGACGGCCTGGCCTTCAAGCTCGGCATCGCCTACGGCGGCATGGCGGGCCACCGCGGCTTCACGCACACGCTGGTGTTCGCGCTGCTGCTGGGCCTTGCGGGCTGGTGGCTCGCGCCGCGCTGGGGCATGCGCCGGGCGGCGGGCTGGGCGTGGATTGCGCTGTGCACCGTGTCGCATCCGCTGCTGGACATGCTGACCAACGGCGGCATCGGCATCGCCTTCTTCTGGCCGTTCAGCGACGTGCGCTATTTCAGTCCATGGCGGCCCATCGAGGTGTCGCCGATCGCCCTGAAAAAGTTCTTCTCGCCGCGCGGTGCGCAGGTGCTGTTCAACGAGATGGCCACCGTGTGGGCGCCGCTGCTGGCGGCCGCGGTGCTCGCGCTGGTTGCGCGTCGATCCGTGGAGCGGCGCCACAGCGCCATTGCCGCATGAATTCGGTCTTTTCTTCTTTCCCTTCCACGGTGCCGCTTCGCTGCGTGCCCGTGACCGGTGCCGCTCGCGGCCCATTTCCAACAACGCTCTGAGCCATGTCGTCTGCCAGCCTTCTTGTCGAACTGTTTGTCGAGGAATTGCCGCCCAAGGCGCTGAAGAAGCTCGGTGATGCCTTTGCCGGCGTGCTGCGCGACCAGCTCGTGGCGCAAGGGCTCGCCGCATCCGGCGCCGTGCTCACCGCCTATGCCTCGCCGCGCCGCCTGGCTGCGCACCTCACGCACGTGGCCGAGCGCGCCGCCGACAAGGCCGTGTCGCAAAAGCTCATGCCCGTGGCCGTGGGCCTCGATGCTTCGGGCCAGCCTACGCCCGCGCTGCTCAAGCGCCTGGGCGCATTGGGCGCCGATGCTTCCGCCGTGCCCGGCCTGAAGCGCGCCATGGACGGCAAGGCCGAAGCCCTGTTCTACGAAAGCACCGCCAAGGGCGCCACGCTGGCCGAGGGCCTGCAGAAGGCGCTGGCCGAAGCCATTGCCAGGTTGCCGATTCCCAAGGTCATGAGCTACCAGCTCGAAGAAGGCAGCGAGCTGCCCGGCTGGACCAGCGTGAGCTTCGTGCGCCCGGCGCACGGCCTCGTCGCGCTGCACGGCGACACCGTGGTGGCCATCGAGGCGCTGGGCCTGAAGGCCGGCCGCGAGACGCACGGCCATCGCTTCGAGGCGGCGGTCGATCCGGTCGCGCTGCGCGATGCCAACAGCTATGCGCTGCAGATGCAGGAAGACGGCGCCGTCATCGCGAGCTTCGAGGCGCGCCGCGCCGAAATCGCGCGCCAGCTGGCCGCGGCGGCAGTGGAGGTCGGCGGCGGCTCGGTGCCCATCCACGACGACGCGCTGCTCGACGAAGTGACCGCGCTGGTCGAGCGCCCCAACGTGCTGGTCTGCAGCTTCGAGCGCGAGTTCCTCGAAGTGCCGCAGGAATGCCTGATCCTCACGATGAAGGCCAACCAGAAATACTTTCCGCTGCTCGATGCGTCGAGCAAGCTCACCAACAAGTTCCTGGTGGTCAGCAACATCAGCCCCGACGATGCGAGCGCGGTCGTCGAAGGCAACGAGCGCGTCGTGCGCCCGCGCCTGGCCGACGCCAAATTCTTCTTCGACCAGGACCGCAAGAAGTCGCTGGCCTCGCGGGTCGAGTCGCTGGGCAAGGTGGTCTACCACAACAAGCTTGGCACGCAGGGCGAGCGCGTGCAGCGCGTGATGCACATCGCGCGCGGCATCGCAGAGAAGCTCGGCGATGTATCGCTGGCCGCGCACGCCACGCAGGCCGCTCAACTCGCCAAGGCCGATCTCGTGACCGACATGGTTGGCGAGTTCCCCGAGCTGCAGGGCACCATGGGCCGCTACTACGCGCTGCACGACGGCCTGGACGCCTCGGTGGCCGACGCCATCGAAGACCACTACAAGCCGCGCTTCGCAGGCGACGAGCTGCCGCGCAACAGCGTGGGCCTCGTGGTCGCGCTGGCCGACAAGCTCGAGACGCTGGTCGGCATGTTCGGCATCGGCAACCTGCCGACCGGCGACCGCGACCCGTTCGCGCTGCGCCGCCATGCGCTGGGCGTGCTGCGCATGCTGATCGAGAAAGACCTTGCGCTGGGGCTCGACGCCCTGCTGCAGGACGCCGCCGCGCAGTTCAAGGCCATCGACGGTTTCGACGGCGGCAAGGCCACGGTCGAGCTGCAGGACTTCATCCTCGACCGTCTCGCCGGCAGCCTGCGCGAGCAGGGCGCCAGCGCGCAGGAAGTCGAAGCCGTGCTGGCGCCACGCCCGCAGCGCCTGGGCGAAGTGCCCAAGCTGCTGGCGGCCGTGCGCGCCTTTGCCGCCTTGCCCGCCGCCGCCGCGCTGGCGGCTGCGAACAAGCGCATCGGCAACATCCTCAAGAAGGCCCCCGAGGCCGACGCGCACGTCAGCGAACTGCTGCTGCACGAACCGGCCGAGAAGGCGCTGCATGCGGCCATGGCGCAGGTCGTGCCCGCCGCCAACGCGCAATTCGAGGCCGGCGACTACACCGCCTCGCTGCAGACGCTGGCCGCGCTGCGCGAGCCGGTCGACGCCTTCTTCGACGGCGTGATGGTCAACGCCGAGCAGGCCGACCTGCGGCTCAACCGGCTGGGCCTGCTGATGTCGCTGCACGCTGCGATGAACCGCGTGGCGCAGCTCGAGCGGCTGGCCGTCTGAACATTCCTACGGCAACACCACCATGGGCGGCACCGCCATGAAACTCGTCATCCTCGACCGCAACGGCACGATCAACGTGCACCGCGAAGACTTCGTGAAGAGCGACATCGAGTGGACGCCGCTGCCTGGTGCGCTCGAGGCTGTGGCGCGGCTCAACCATGCGGGCTGGCACGTGGTCGTGGCTTCCAACCAGTCGGGCCTGGGCCGCGGCCTGTTCGACATGGCCTCGCTCAATGCGATGCACGCCAAGATGCACAAGATGCTCGCGGCGGTGGGCGGCAAGGTCGATGCGGTGTTCTATTGCCCGCACAGCCCCGACGAGGACTGCGACTGCCGCAAGCCCAAGCCGGGCCTGTTCCTGCAGATCGGCGACCGCTACGGCATCGACCTCAAGGGCATCCCGACCTGCGGCGACAGCCTGCGCGACCTGCAGGCGGGCGCGGCCGCCGGTTGCGAGCCGCACCTGCTGCTCACGGGCATGGGAGCGGCCTGCCGCGGCATCGATCCGCTGCCTTCCGAATACCCGGCGAACACGTTGGTCCACGACGATCTCGCCGCTTTTGTTGATTTTTTGCTTGCGCGCGAAGCGCGGGCTGCACTGCAGGTGACTGTCTGATGGCGTTTTTTCGTTCCGTTCTCCACGCACTGTGGATGCTCGTCACCGTGATCCCCTGGGGCATCATCATGTGCGTCAGCTCGCTGTGGAAGCGTGGCATTCCGCTCTACTGGATGGCGGAGCGCTGGCTCGGCTGGGCCATCGGCGGCGCGCGCGTGCTGCTGGGCATCAAGACGCGCGTGAGCGGCATGGAAAACCTGCCGACCGACAAGCTCGCGGGCGCGGTGCTGCTGGTGAAGCACCAATCCACGCTCGAGACCTTCCTGATGCCCACGCTGATGCCGCATCCGCTGGCCTACGTGTTCAAGAAGGAGCTGATCTACGTGCCCTTCTTCGGCTGGGCGATGGCGCGGCTGGACATGATCCACATCGACCGCAGCCAGCGCGCGCAGGCCTTCAACAAGGTGGTGAACCAGGGCCGCAAGCTGCTTGCGCAGGGCATCTGGATCATCATGTTCCCCGAGGGCACGCGCATCCCGCGCGGGCAGAAGGGCACCTACAAGAGCGGCGGCACGCGGCTCGCCTGCGAGACCGGCGTACCGGTGATTCCCGTTGCGGTGACGTCGGCCAAGGTGTGGCCGCGCAAGGCCTTCATCAAGCGCCCGGGCGTGGTCGACGTGTCCATCGGCCCGGCCATTTCGAGCGTGGGCCGCAAGCCCGACGAGCTGATGCGCGAGGTCGAGGCCTGGATCGAGGCCGAGATGCGCCGCCTCGATCCCGAGGCTTATGTCGACAGCCCGCAGGCTGCGCGAGAAGCGGTGAGCTGAGGAACAGAGAGCCCGGCATGGGGGGACTGCTTCAGTTCACGATGGACCTGTTCGAAGGGCTTGGCAGCGAGTTCGCGTCGCCGGCACCCGTCCCGGCGCGGCCGCGCAGGGCGAAGAAGCCGAAGCCTGCGGCACCGCCGGCGACTCTTCTTGCTCCTCACTCCATGGCGCCTTCGGCGCCGGACGATGAACACGCCGTGCCCTCGCCGCCGGCGGTTCCGCTTGCCGAGACGCTGGCGCTCGCGAACTTCGCGCACCCTCAAGCCACGCGCGAAGTGGTGCTCGGCTCCGCGCGCGTGGCCTATGAATTCAAGCGCGGCAAGCGCAAGACCATCGGCTTTCTCGTCGGTGCCGAAGGCCTGTCGGTGCGCGCGCCGCGATGGGTGGCGCTGCGCGATGTCGATGTGGCCATCCACGAGAAGTCCGACTGGATCCTGCGCAAGCTCGCTGAAACGCAGCAGCGTCATGCGCGCGTCGAAGCCACGCGCATCGAGTGGAGGGATGGGGCCGGGTTTCCGTTCCTCGGCGAGCCGGTGGTGATCCAGCTCGACCCGAAGCACGGCTTCGCCAGCGTCGGCGGCACGCTCGATGCCGGTGACGGCACGGGGCCGCGCATCCTGCGGCTGGCGGTGGCGCAGAATGCTGCGCCTTCGCAGATCCGCGATGCGGCACAGGCCTGGCTCATGCGGCAGGCGCGGCGCCTGTTCATCGAGCGGCTCGATCATTTCGCGCCGCTGCTCGGTGTGCGCTGGCAGAAGCTGTCGCTGTCGAACGCGGCCACGCGCTGGGGCAGCGCAAGCGCGGACGGGTCGATCCGGCTCAACTGGCGGCTCATTCATTTCCGCATGCCCGTGATCGACTATGTGGTCGCGCACGAACTGGCCCACCTGCGCGTGATGGACCATTCGCACCGCTTCTGGGAAACGGTCGGGAGCGTGATGCCTGACTACGACCTGCTGCGCCAGCAGCTCAAGGACGAAGCGGTTCCCCGCTGGTCCTGAGGCATTTCTCGGGCGCGCTCAGCGCGCGTGCGTAACGCCCCCGTCCACCACCAGCGTCGACCCCATCACATAGTCCCCAGCCCGAGAGGCAAGGTAGATGGCCGCGCCCGCCATGTCTTCCGGTGTACCGATGCGCCCCGCGGGGATGCGGCCCTTGACCTCGTCCCCGTGGTCGCGAGCGTCCTTGTTCATGTCGGAGGCGAATGCGCCGGGTGCAATCGCGCTTACCGCGATGCGGTCCTGTGCCAGCCGCAACGCCATGCGGCGCGTCAGCTGGATCAGCCCCGCCTTGCTCGCCGCATACGAGTACGTCTCCTGCGGATTCACGGAAATCCCGTCGATCGATGCGATGTTGATCACCTTCGCCAGGTGATCCGTGGCCGCCTTCTTCAGCATTGGCGTCAACGCCTTCGTCAGGAAGAACGGCGTCTTCAGGTTCAGGTCCACCACCTTGTCCCAGCCGCTCTCGGGAAACTCTTCATATGGCGCGCCCCAGGCGGCCCCGGCGTTGTTCACCAGGATGTCCAGCGAGCCTTCGTGCTTCGCATAGGCATCGACCAGCGCCTGCGCGCCCTCGAGCGTCGACACGTCCGCCGGCAGCGACACGCAATGCCCGAACGCCGACAGCTCCTTCGCCGTCTGGTCGCAGGCCGCGGCCTTGCGCGCCGAGATGTACACGCGCGCGCCCTGGGCCAGGTAGCCCTCGGCGATCATGCGGCCGATGCCGCGCGAGCCGCCGGTGATCAGCGCCGTGCGGCCCTTCAGCGAGAAGAGTTGGGTGGTGTCCATGGTGCGGGTGTCTCCTGAATGAATGAGCGATCGGTCCAGGAAACGAGCTTAGTGCGCGCCGCGCCCCGCGGGCGTCACCTCGGTGTCAGCGTCAGGCTTCGGGGGCTCGTGAAGCTGCGCAGGTCGCCGCTCACCGGGTCGAGGAACGCGACCGACCTGGCCAGCAGCTGCAAGGGCTTGCCGAAGTCGTCGGCGCCTTCGGGCAGCAGCACGGGATAGATCGGATCGTTCACGATCGGCATGCCCAGCGCCATGCAGTGCACGCGCAATTGGTGCTTTCGGCCCGTCACGGGCGAGAGCTTCAGCAGCGCGTGGCCGTCGCGCACCTCTTGCACCTCGATGCGGGTTTCGGAGTTGGGCTCGCCGGGTTCTTCGCGCACGCGCATGAAGTGGTGGTCGTCGACCAGCCGGCTGCGGTAGGTGGCGGGCACCGACGATACGCCTTCGTGCCACGGCACCACGGCCTCGTAGTGCTTGGCGATGCGGCGCTCCGGAAACATCTGCTGATAGGCGCCGCGCGTGGCGGGCCGCACCGAGAACAGCACCAGCCCCGAGGTGCTGCGGTCGATGCGGTGCAGCGGCACGAGGTCGTCGAGCGCCAGCTTGCGCTTGAGCCGCACCAGCAGGCTCTCCTGCAGGTACTTGCCGGTGGGCGTGACGGGTACGAAGGGGGGCTTGTCGACCACCAGCAGTTCGTCGTCCCGGAACACGACCTGCTCTTCGAACGGGATGCGCGCTTCGTTGTCGAGCGTGCGGTAGTAGTACACGCGCAGCGGCGATTGATAACGGCGCGCCACCGTCACGGGCACGCCGTGCTCGTCGATGACGTCGTTCGCCTCGATGCGTTCGAGCCAGGCCTCGCGCGTGATCGCGGGAAAGCGCTCGATCAGGAATTCGGCAATGGTCGGCCAGGGGCCGTGGACCAGGCCCACACAGCTCGGTCCGACGCCGTCGCGCGTGGGCAGCGGCAATTGGGGTGGTCGGCGCCGGGTCATTGCGGCAGTGCTCGCCGCAGCACGGACAGGGCTTCGGCGAACGAAGGCCGCGACGCCGCGTCGGGCTGCAGGCAGCGGTCTTTCAACGTCGCCACGGCCTGCGGCGGTGCGTCGTTGCAGCGTTCGAGCAGCTCTTCCAGCAGGCAGCCGAAGGCACGCATCTCCAGGCCTTGGAACGCACGCGCCTGCGCCGAATCGAGCGCACCCGTCATCCACGCCGCACCGAAGTCACCGAGCCGGCCGCCATCTTCCGGATGCCAGAGGATGTTGTGCGCATAGAGATCGCCGTGAAGAATTCCTTGCGCATGCAGGTGCTGCATGGCCGACGCGATGTCGCGTGCGATGCGCAGCGCCACGGCGGATGTCCACCGCGCTTCTTCGGCATAGACATCGCGCGTACACGACGCAAGGCTCGGCGGCCCGGCGAGCGTGGCGAACGATGGATCGACCAGCGCCATCACCAGGCCTTCGATGCCTTCGGGGTGGCCGTCGATGCGACTCTGCGCGGCGATCAGCGTGGGATGCGCGCCGGCGGCGATGCAGGCGGCCATCTCGCTGTGCGGCCAGCCGTCGCTGGTGACCGCGCCCTTGAAAAGCTTGACCGCGACCTGCTGCGATGCGCCGAGGGTGGCTCGATGGATCACGCCCGATGCGCCTTCACCGAGCTTCCTGCCCAGCGCCAGTTCACGCCAGTCGATGTGCGGCACCGACTGCGCGGTGATCGCCGCGTCCTCGGCCTGCGTATCGAAGGGGTTGCCCGCGCAGGCGAGCCACGACAGGCGCGGCAGCGAAGGCAGCCATGCGGGCAGCGTCTCGAAGCGGTTGGCCGAGATGCGCAGCAGTTCGAGCTGCCCGAGGCCGGCCATCGACGGCGGCAGCGCGCGCAGGCGGTTGCCCGCGAGCATCAGCTTCTGCATCCGCGTGCAATTGCCGAGCGAGCCGGGCAGTTCTTCGATCTGGTTGTCCGTGAGGATCAGCCACCGCAGCGAGGACGGCAGCGAGGCCGACGGCACGGTGCGGATCCGGTTGGCCTTGAAGCCGACGATGTCGAGGCCATGGCACTGGCCGATGGCTTCAGGCAGCGTGGTGAACCGGTTGTCCGAACAGAACAGCACGCGCAGCTTGTGAAGGCGATGGAGGTCGTCGGGCAGCGTGTCGAGCGCATTGCCCGACAGGTTCAGCACCTCGAGCGAATCGGCGAGTGCGAAGACCTCTCGCGGGAACTCGGTGAGTCCGCTCGAGAGATCGATTCTTCTTGCGCCTGCCAGCCGGCCCGCGCGCAGCTGAGCCAGCGTGTCCATCCGGCGAGTCTAAGCCGTCGCGGCCTTGGGTCCGAAGCGATAGATGCCGTCTTTGCCGAGTTCGCGCTTCACCTGGCCGGCGAACCACAGCAGGTGCAGGTGGGCCACCGTTTCGCCCATGGCGAAGGTCATCTGGTGCAGGTCGAGTTCGCGCTTGAACAGGATCGGCAGGCCTTCGGCGGCGGTCAGGGCACGCGCCGTGCAGGCTTCGAGCAATTCGGCCAGCCGGTCGCGGTGGTGCTCCTGCAGCTGGTCGACGCGGCGGTGGATGCCGCGGAACGGCTTGCCGTGCGAGGGCAGGCCCAGCGTGTCGGCCGGCAGTGCCTTGAACTTGTCGATGCTGTCGAGAAACAGGCGCAGCGAGTTCGCCTCGGGCTCGCCCGCGTGCACGCTCACGTTGGTGGAAATGCGCGGCAGCATCATGTCGCCGCCCAGCAGAAGCTTGAGTTCGTCGCAGTACAGCGCGATGTGCTCGGGCGCATGTCCGTAGCCGCTGATGCAGCGCCAGGCGTGACCGCCGATCACGACGTCGTCGCCGTCGAGCATGCGAACGAAGCGGTCGGGCACCGAGGGCACCATGTTCGCGTAGTAGTTGGTGCGTGCGCGGATCTTGGCGAGCGACTCGGCGTCGGTCAGGCCGTGCGAGCCGAAGAAGGCCGCGGCCGCATCGCCGCCCGCCAGGGTGTCGCCATTGGTGCTGAGCACGCGGGCCACGTGGTAGTCGGTGGAACTGATCCATAGAGGCGCGTTCCAGCGCGAGCAGAGCCACTCGGCCAGGCCGATGTGGTCGGGGTGCATGTGGGTGACGATGACGCGCAGGATCGGCATGCCCTGCAACTGCGTTTCGAAAATCTGCTCCCACTGCGCGCGCGCTTCGTCGTGCGCGATGCAGCAGTCGACCACTGTCCAGCCCTCGACGCCGTCGAGGCTGTCGCGCAGCAGCCAGAGGTTGATGTGGTCGAGCGCAAAGGGCAGCCGCATGCGGATCCAGCGCACGCCGGGCGCCACTTCCAGGGCTTCGCCGGGCTCGGGGAGCGTGTCGCCGAGGGGGTAGTGGAGTTCACGTTCGAGGAGGTTCATGTAAGATTGACGTTTACGTAAACGTCATGGGTTGATGGCACCATTGTAGGGATCGCCGCGCAAACCTGCTGTCGCCCCCGTAACGCCCTTTCGCCACCACCGCCGCCATGCCTGCGCAAACCTTCACCATCAGCCAGCTCGCGAAGGAGTTCGACCTCACGACGCGGGCCATCCGCTTCTACGAGGACATGGGCCTGCTCACGCCCGAGCGCGCCGGCCTGCAGCGCGTGTACAGCGCGCGCGACCGCGCGCGGCTCACGCTCACGCTGCGCGCCAAGCGCCTCGGCCTGAGCCTGACGGAGGCGAAGGAAATCCTCGACATGTACGACAGCCCGCGAGACACCGTGCCGCAGCTGGAAAGATTCCTCGGCGTGCTGGGCACCCACCGGGCCCAGCTCGAAGCGCAGCTGACCGAATTGCAGGCCAATCTCGCGGAGGTGCGGGAGCACGAGAAAAAGGGACGGGCCACCCTGGCCAAGGCACAAAAGGCGAACAAGGCAGCCAAGTCCGCGGAAGCCAAGGCCTGAAACACGACTCATCGACAATAGCCGACTATGCCCGACAACACCGATAACCTCGACGACCTCTTTGCCCACAACCGTGCCTGGTCCGCGCAGATGGAGCGCGACCGGCCCGGTTTCTTCACCAGCCTGGTCAAGCAGCAGACGCCGCGCTACATGTGGATCGGCTGCTCCGACAGCCGCGTGCCAGCCAACCAGATCACCGGCCTGGAGCCGGGCGAAGTGTTCGTGCACCGCAACGTGGCCAACATCGTGGTGCACTCCGACCTCAACGCGCTCTCGGCGATCCAGTTCGCGGTCGAGCACCTGAAGGTCGAGCACATCATGGTCGTGGGCCACTACGGCTGCGCCGGCGTGAAGGCCGCACTCAGCGGTGCGCGCATCGGCCTGGCCGACAACTGGATCCGCCACATCCAGGACGTGCGCGACCGCCACGCCGTGATGCTCGAGAGCCTGCCCGAAGATGCGCGCGTCGACGCGCTGTGCGAACTCAACGTCGCCGAGCAGGTGGTCAACGTGGCCGTCAGCACCGTCATGGTCGACGCCTGGGCGCGCGGCCAGAAGGTCCGAATACACGGCTGGACCTTCGGCGTGCACGATGGCCTGCTGCAGGACCTCGGCCTGAGCGTCGACGGCGCCAAGCCGCTCGATGCGGTCTACAAGGCCGCGGTGCAGCGCATCCGCTACAAGTGGAGCAAGCCCGGCGAAGTGATCCAGTCGCTGACGCTGCAAGGCACGCAGGTGAACCAGGCGGTGCAGGAGGCGCAGGCCATGACGCCGCAGCCCGAGGCCAACGGCACGGCCGACCCCGCCGCGGCCTGAGCGGCCGTCCTCCATCGGCTCGCGTCGCCATGTTTCCGCAGCGCCTCGACTCGCCGCTGGCCTATGACATCGCGAAGGCGATGATGGACGGCTTCAACCGGCACTACCGGTTGTTCCGCGCCGAATCGGCACGCGCCAAGCACCGTTTCGAAACCGCCGACTGGCACGGCCAGCAGCGCGCACAGCGCGAACGCATCGAGTTCTACGACCTGCGCGTGAGCGAGGCCGTGGCCCGGCTCGAAAAGGAGTTCAAGGCCGGCGAACAGCCGATGGACGTATGGCACCAGGTCAAGCTGCACTACATCGGCCTGCTGGTGGACCATCACCAGCCCGAGCTGGCCGAGACCTTCTTCAACTCGGTGACCACGAAGATCCTGCACCGCGCGTACTTCCAGAACGACTTCATCTTCGTGCGCCCGGCCATCAGCACCGAGTACATCGAGCCGCGCGGTGCACCCACCTACCGCCCGTACTACCCCAAGCCCGACACGCTGGCCGACACCATCGAGCAGATGCTCGACGACTTCGCGCTGCTCGGCAGCTATGCCAACAAGCGGCGCGATGCGCAGCGCGTGGCGCACGTCATCCTCAACCGCTTCCACCAGGTCAAGCTGCGCGCCAACTTCCAGCTGCAGGTGCTGTCGGGCCTGTTCTTTCGCAACAAGGGCGCGTACGTGGTCGGAAAGATCATGAACGGCTTCACCGAGATTGCGTTCTCGCTGCCGATCCTGCACGACAGCCACGGCAAGTTCTACATCGACGCGGCGCTGTTCGGCGAGGACGACATGCAGATGCTGTTCAGCTTTGCACGCGCCTATTTCATGGTCGACATGGAAGTGCCCTCGGCCTGGGTGCAGTTTTTGCGCTCGCTCATGCCGCGCAAGCCGCGCGCCGAAATCTACAACGCGCTCGGCCTCGCCAAGCAGGGCAAGACGCTGTTCTACCGCGACTTCCTCTCGCACCTGAACTATTCGAGCGACCGCTTCCGCATTGCGCCCGGCATCAAGGGCATGGTCATGCTGGTGTTCGACCTGCCGTCGTTCCCGTTCGTGTTCAAGGTCATCAAGGACTTCTATCCGCCGCAGAAGGACACCACGCGCGAGCAGATCAAGGGCAAGTATCTGCTCGTGAAGCAGCACGACCGCGTGGGCCGCATGGCCGACACGCTGGAGTACAGCGACGTGGGTTTCCCGCTCGACCGCTTCGAGCCCGAGCTGATCGAGGAGATCAGGAAGTTCGCGCCCAGCCAGCTCGAGCTCGGCGACCGCGACAGCAACGGGGAAATGGAGGTCGTGCTCAAGCACGTCTACATCGAGCGGCGCATGATCCCGCTGAACATCTACCTGCAGGAAGCCTTCGACACGCTGGCCAGCCCCGAGAGCCCGGCACATGCCAAGCGCGCGAAGGATCAGCTCGAGCGCGCGGTGGTCGAGTACGGCAACGCCATCAAGGACATGGTCGCCGCCAACATCTTTCCGGGCGACATGCTGTGGAAGAACTTCGGCGTCACGCGCGGCGGCAAGGTCGTGTTCTACGACTACGACGAGATCGAATACGTCACCGACTGCAAGTTCCGCAAGGTGCCCACACCGCGCAACGAGGAGGACGAGATGAGCGGCGAGGTCTGGTACTCCGTGGGTCCGAAGGACGTGTTCCCCGAAACCTTCGAGCCCTTCCTGCTCGGCAACGACGACGTGCGCGCCGCCTTCATGGCGCACCACGCCGACCTGCTCGACGCCGCCTTCTGGCAGCACCACAAGGAACGCATCCAGGCCGGGCAGATGCTCGACGTGTTTCCGTACGAAGAGTCGCAACGCTTCCAGCACGAGGGGCACGCGACGCATTTTTGACCGATCGTTTTTGATTCCGCTTTCACATCCCTGAAGGAGACCTCCATGTCCGAATCCATCGTCATCGTCGGCGCCGCCCGCACTCCCATGGGGAGCTTCCAGGGCGACTTCTCTTCCCTTGCCGCGCACGACCTCGGCGGCGCCGCCATCAAGGCCGCTGTCGAGCGCGCCGGCATCGCGCCCGACAGCGTGGGCGAAGTGCTGTTCGGCAACTGCCTGATGGCCGGCCAAGGCCAGGCGCCGGCGCGCCAGGCAGCCTACAAGGGCGGCCTGCCCGACAGCGCGGGCGCCGTCACGCTCAGCAAGATGTGCGGCTCGGCCATGAAGGCCGCGATGCTCGCGCACGACCTGCTGCTGGCGGGCACGCACGATGTGATGGTGGCGGGCGGCATGGAAAGCATGACCAACGCGCCCTACCTCATGCTCAAGGGCCGCGGCGGCTACCGCATGGGCCACGACCGCATCTTCGACCACATGATGCTCGACGGCCTCGAAGACGCCTACCAGCCGGGCCGCTCGATGGGCACCTTCGGCGAGGACTGCGCGGCCAAGTACAAGTTCACGCGCGAGCAGCAGGACGCGTTTGCCATCGCCAGCGTCGAGCGCGCCAAGGCCGCCACCGAGTCCGGGGCGTTCAAGGACGAGATCACGCCCGTCACTGTCAAGGGCCGCGGCGGCGACACCGTCATCTCCATCGACGAGGGTCCGGGCAAGGTCAAGCTCGACAAGATCCCCACCCTCAAGCCCGCGTTCAAGAAGGAGAACGGCACCATCACCGCCGCATCGAGCTCGTCGATCAACGACGGCGCGGCCGCGCTGGTGATGATGACCGAGTCGCACGCGAAGAAGATCGGCGCCAGGCCCATCGCCCGCCTCGTCGGCCATGCCACGCATGCCCAGCAGCCCGAATGGTTCTCCACCGCGCCCGTTGGCGCCGTCGCCAAGCTGTTCAAGAAGACCGGCTGGACCGTGAAGGACGTCGACCTGTGGGAGGTGAACGAAGCCTTCGCCGTGGTGCCGATGGCGCTGATGCACGAACTCGACGTGTCGCACGAGATCGTCAACGTGAACGGCGGCGCCTGCGCGCTGGGCCATCCGATCGGCGCCAGCGGCGCGCGCATCATGGTCACGCTGATCCATGCGCTGAAGGCGCGCGGCAAGAAGCGCGGCGTGGCCACGCTGTGCATCGGCGGCGGTGAAGGCACCGCCGTGGCACTCGAGTTGCTATAAGGGCAACGGCCGGCAAGCGCCCGGGGGACGGGCGCTTGCCGGCTTTTTCGTTCGGATACTTCAAACAATGCGTAGAGCAGGAGATTTCATGCGCCCATCCATCCACCGTACCGCCATTGCCGCCGTGCTGGCCACCGCTTTCGTGGCGAGCGCCGCCTGGGCGCAGAAGCGCGACAACGTGCTGTTCCAGGCCGCCACCGACGAGCAGCCCGCAGTGATCAAGACGCTGGAAAAGCTCGTCAACATCGAGACCGGCACCGGTGACGCCGAAGGCATCGCCGCCGCCGGCAACTACCTCGAGGGCGAACTCAAGAACCTGGGCTTCACGGTCACGCGCAGCAAGTCGGCCGGCCTCGTGGTGGGCGACAACATCGTGGGCAAGCTCAAGGGCCGCGGCGGCAAGAACCTGCTGCTGATGTCGCACATGGACACCGTGTACCTGAAGGGCACGCTCGCGAAGGCGCCGTTCAAGATCGAAGGCGACAAGGCCTACGGCCCCGGCATCGCCGACGACAAGGGCGGCAACGCCGTCATCCTGCACACGCTCAAGCTGCTGAAGGACTACGGCGTGCGCGACTACGGCACCATCACCGTGCTGTTCAACACCGACGAGGAAAAGGGCTCCTTCGGCTCGCGCGACCTGATCCAGGAAGAAGCCAAGCTGGCCGACTACGTGCTGTCCTTCGAACCCACCAGCGCCGGCGACGAGAAGCTCTCGTTGGGCACCTCGGGCATCGCCTACGTGCAGGTCAACATCACGGGCAAGGCCTCGCACGCCGGCGCCGCGCCCGAGCTGGGCGTGAACGCGCTGGTCGAGGCGTCGGACCTCGTGCTGCGCACCATGAACATCGACGACAAGGCGAAGAACCTGCGCTTCAACTGGACCATCGCCAAGGCCGGCAACGTGTCGAACATCATCCCGGCCAGCGCCACGCTGAACGCCGACGTGCGCTATGCACGCAACGAAGACTTCGACGCCGCCATGAAGACGCTGGAAGAGCGCGCGCAGCAGAAGAAGCTGCCCGAGGCCGACGTCAAGGTGGTCGTCACGCGCGGCCGTCCGGCCTTCAACGCCGGCGAAGGCGGCAAGAAACTGGTCGACAAGGCTGTGGGCTTCTACAAGGAGGCCGGCGGCAACCTCGGCGTGGAAGAGCGCACCGGCGGCGGCACGGACGCGGCCTATGCGGCGCTGTCGGGCAAGCCGGTGATCGAGAGCCTGGGCCTGCCGGGCTTCGGCTACCACAGCGACAAGGCCGAGTACGTGGACATCAGTGCCATTCCGCGCCGCCTGTACATGGCGGCGCGCCTGATCATGGACCTGGGCGCCGGCAAGTAAGCACGACTCGAAAAAAGACAGACAGGAGACAACGCCATGCTGCTCAGCCCCGACCAGGAGGCCATCCGCGACGCGGTGCGCGACTTCTCGCAAGCCGAACTGTGGCCCAACGCCCCGAAGTGGGATCGCGAGCACAGCTTTCCCAAGGAGGCTCACCAAGGCCTTGCGGCACTGGGTGCCTACGGCATCTGCGTACCCGAGGAAGACGGCGGCGCGGGCCTCGACTACCTCACGCTCGCGCTGGTGCTCGAAGAAATCGCGGCCGGCGACGGCGGCACCAGCACCGCCATCAGCGTGACCAACTGCCCGGTCAACGCCATCCTCATGCGCTATGGCAATGCGCAGCAGAAAAAGAAGTGGCTCGAGCCGCTGGCGCAGGGCCGGATGCTCGGCGCCTTCTGCCTCACCGAGCCGCAGGCCGGCAGCGATGCATCGAGCCTGCGCACCACGGCGCGCAAGGACGGCGATGCGTACGTGATCGACGGCGTGAAGCAGTTCATCACCAGCGGCAAGAACGGCCAGGTGGCCATCGTCATCGCGGTGACCGACAAGGGCGCGGGCAAGCGCGGCATGAGCGCTTTCATCGTGCCGACCGACACACCGGGCTACAACGTCGCGCGCCTGGAAGACAAGCTGGGCCAGCACAGCAGCGACACCGCGCAGATCAACTTCGACGGCTGCCGCATTCCGCGCGAGAACCTGATCGGCGCGGAGGGCGAGGGCTACAAGATCGCGCTCGGCGCGCTGGAGGGCGGGCGCATCGGCATTGCCGCGCAGAGCGTGGGCATGGCGCGCAGCGCCTTCGACGTGGCGCTGGCCTATGCCAAGGAGCGCCAGGCCTTTGGCGGCTCGATCTTCGACCAGCAGGCTGTGGGCTTTCGCCTGGCCGAATGCGCCACGCAGCTCGAAGCCGCGCGCCAGCTGATCTGGCATGCCGCCAGCCTGCGCGATGCGGGGCGGCCGTGCCTGAAGGAAGCCGCCATGGCCAAGCTGTTCGCGAGCGAGATGGCCGAGCGCGTATGCAGCGCCGCCATCCAGACGCTGGGCGGCTACGGCTACGTGAACGACTTTCCGCTGGAGCGCATCTACCGCGACGTGCGCGTGTGCCAGATCTACGAAGGTACGTCGGACATCCAGAAGCTGTTGATCCAACGCGCACTCGCGTGAGCGACGCCGCCTGTCTGTCATCGGTTTGGATGACAGACAGGCGCCCCGCGCCGGCGCACCATGGCTGCCTCTTTCACGGAGTGCCTTGCCATGACTTCTGCCACCCCCGTCTCCCGCGCCGCATGGCTTGCGGCATTGCCGCTCGCCGCTGCGCTCGGCCCCTGCGCCAATGCCCAGCCTGCCGTCCCCGATATCGCCACGCTGACCGCGACCGAAGCCGTGCGGCAGTTGTGCGCCGGCGCCGTCACCAGCGAGCAATTGGTGTCGGCCTACCTCGCGCAGGCCAAGGCCAAGGCGAACCTCAACGCCTTCGTCACGCTCGACGAAGCCGGCGCCCTGGCGGCCGCGCGCGCCGCCGATGCACTGCGCAAGCGCGGCGGCGCGTGCACGCCGCTGGCCGGGCTGCCGGTGGCCATCAAGGACAACATCCAGGTGCGGGGCCTGCCCGCGACAGCCGGCACGCCCGCGCTCAAGGGTTTCGTGCCGACCGCCGACGCGCCGGTGGTCGCCAGGCTGCGCGCGGCCGGCGCCGTCGTGCTCGGCAAGACGAACATGCACGAGCTGGCCTTCGGCGTCACCGGCTACAACCCCGCGTTCCAGACCGGCCCCGAGGTGGGCGTGCGCAATGCCTACGACCCGAGCCGCATCGCGGGCGGCTCGTCGTCGGGCAATGGCGCCGCGCTGGGCGCGCGCATGGCGCCGGCCGCGCTGGGCACCGACACGGGCGGGTCGGTGCGCATTCCGTGCGCGTTCAACGGCTGCGCGTCGCTGCGCCCCACGGTGGGGCGCTATCCGCAGCAAGGCATTGCGCCGATCTCGCACACGCGCGACACCGCAGGGCCGATGGCGCAATCGATGGCCGACGTGGCGCTGCTCGACAGCATCATTGCCGGCGGCGCTCCGCTGAAGCCGGCCGATCTGAAGCGGGTGCGGCTCGGCGTGGTGCCCGCCTTCCAGGCCGGCCTCGACACCGACACGCGCGCCGCCACCGACGCCGCTTTCGCGAAACTGCGCGCGGCCGGCGCCACGCTGGTGGACGTGGACATGCCGGGGCTGATGGAGCTCAACGGCGCGGTCGGCTTCCCGCTCGCGCTCTACGAGGCGTACGACGACATGGCGGCCTACCTCGCGAAGTACCGCACGGGCATCGACATCGCGCAGCTCACGGCCGGCATTGCGAGCCCCGACGTCAAGGGCACCTTCGAGGCCTTCGTTGTCCCGCGCAAGCTGCCCGCCGCCAGCGGCGTGGTCGACGCCAGGCCGGCCTACGAGCACGCGATGCGCGTCGCTCGCCCCGCGCTGCGCAAGCTCTACCGCGACACCTTCGCGAAGCACAGGCTCGATGCGCTGGTGTTCCCGACGGTGCCCGGCGTGGCGCTGGCCGCGGCGCCCGAAGCCAGCAGCCCCGAGAACTTCGGCGCGCTGATCCGGAACACCGACCCCGGCAGCAACGCCGGCATTCCGGGCGTGCAGCTGCCCTCCGGCCTTGGCGCCACCAGCGGCCTGCCCGTGGGCCTGGAGCTGGACGGGCCGGCCGGCAGCGACCGCAGGCTGCTGGCCGTGGGCCTCGCGGTGGAAAAAGTACTGGGCCGCCTGCCGGCGCCGAAGTAAGCGCGCCGGGTCAGCGCGCGGGCGGCGCCACCCAGCCTGCCAGCGCCGAGCGGCGCTCGATGCCCAGCTTGTCGAAGATGCGCCGCAGGTAGGTCCGCACGGTGGGCACGCCTACTGCGAGGCGACGCGCGATCTCCTTGTCGGTGAGCCCTTCGCGCACGCAGCGGGCCACTTCCTGCTCGCGTGCACTGAGCAAAGTCCATCCGGCGGGCGCGGGCACTGCCGCGGCCGAAGCCGCCGCGCGCTGCGCCCGTTGCAGGGCGCCCGCGAACGCCGGCTCGATCAGGTTCAGCAGCGCCTTCTCGTGATCGCCGAAATCGCCGCGGCCCTTGCGGCGCCAGATGCGCAGGTCGCCCAGTGCGCGCCCGCCCTCGAAGGCGTGCAGGTTCATGCCCCAGTGCAGCCCGTCGCGCGCGAGAAAGTCGTTGAAGAAGGGGGTGCGCATCAGTTCGCGCTGGGGCATCACCTCCGTCACGCGCGTGGCGCGGCGGCGCGACTGCAGCACGAAGGTGATCGGGTCGTGGTGCTGATGCCATTGCGCGTAGCGGTCGAGGTTGGCAGGGTCCATGTGCAGCGCCACGCGCGCGCCGAAGCTGCCGCTCCCGGCATCCCACACGAAGGAGGCGAACTGGTCCGCGTGCAGCAGGTTGAGCAGGGCACGGCCCAGATGCTCGCGAATCTCCCGCTCGCCGTGGTCGTCTTCCGCCAGCAGCGCGAAAACGCCGCGCAGGGCATGCTGTTCAGTGCCTGTGAGGTACATCGCCGGTTTTCTCGATGGGGTCGTTGCAACGCTAGGGTCTGTCATCAATCAAACGCCCTCGCCCGGAGGGAACCCCTGCGCGGCGCATTGCGGCGTTCAGGGCGCCTTGCACTGCACCGCGCAGCAGGGGTTCGCGAGGGCATTTGATTGATGACAGACCCTAGCGTCCAGCAAGCGCCGCGCCAAGGGTGAATGCCCGCAGGAACCCCTCGCGGCAGCGCAAACGCGCCCGATCGACCCGTTTCGGGGCTTGCCCTGTCGGCACCCGGGCCGCGAGGTGTTCCAATAGCGGTCTCCATGAGCGCCATCGATCCCACCACCGGACCTTGCCCCTGCGGCCGCACCGACCGCCGCGACAAGCCCATCGGCTACGCCCTGTGCTGCGGCCGCTACCTCGACGATTTCCAGAATACGCCCGCGCCCGACGCTGAATCGCTGATGCGCTCGCGCTATTCGGCCTTCGTGCTGGAGCGCGGCGACTACCTGCTCGCCACCTGGCATGCGTCGAAGCGGCCGGCCTCGATCGAGTTCGAGCCGGGCGTCAAATGGCTGGGGCTGGACATCCGCTCGCGCTCGGTGCTCGACGCGGACCATGCCGAGATCGAATTCGTCGCGCGCCAGCGCAGCGCGGCCACGGGCGCCGCCACGCGCCTGCACGAGCGCAGCCGCTTCGTGCGCGAGGACGGGCGCTGGTACTACCTGGACGGCGACCTGCAGCAGCCCCTGGGTTGACGCGCCGGGCGCAGGCCCGCACAATCGGCCCCGCTCCGGGGTGTACGCATGTGGCGTGCTGAGATGGCAAAGCAGCCGACCCGCGAACTTGATCCGGGTCATACCGGCGTAAGAAGAGCTGCACTCCCTGGCTTCGGTCCGTCACTCCCCCTTCCGTGACGGGTTTCTCCAAAGCCCACCGAGCGATTGCGGAGCACCCTTTCCTCAACAAGGAGTGCCTGCCATGAATGCCCCCGACAAGTTCACCTCGCTGCTTTCGCTCACGCGCGAGCCCTTTCCCGCGTCGCACAAGTGCCTGATCCCGGGCAGCCGGCCCGACCTGAACGTGCCCGTGCGCGACGTGCTGCTGACCAACGGCGAGACCGTATCGCTCTACGACACCTCCGGCCCGTACACCGATGCCAAGGTCGAGATCGACGTGCGCCGCGGCCTGCCTGGCGTGCGCGATGCATGGATCGCCGAGCGCAACGACACCGAGATCTACGAAGGCCGTTCGCACCAGGCGCTCGACGAAGGCCTGAAGCATGCGCATGACCACGACGCCCAGCGCCTGGCCGAACTGCGCGCCGGAGCTTCCGCATTGCAGCGCACGCCGCGCCGCGCCAAGTCGGGTGCCAATGTCACGCAGATGCACTACGCGCGCCGCGGCATCGTCACGCCCGAGATGGAATACGTGGCATTGCGCGAGAACGGCAAGCGCGAGTGGATGGCCGAATACCTCGCCAACGAGGCGCGCGCGAAGCGCGTGGCCGGCAACCCGATGGGCGCGCAGATTCCGCGCATCATCACGCCCGAGTTCGTGCGCGACGAGGTGGCGCGCGGCCGCGCCATCATTCCGGCCAACATCAACCACCCCGAAGTCGAGCCGATGGCCATCGGCCGCAACTTCAAGGTCAAGATCAACGCCAACATCGGCAACTCCGCCGTCACGTCGAGCATCGAGGAAGAGGTCGAGAAGCTCGTGTGGGCGATCCGCTGGGGCGCCGACAACGTGATGGATCTTTCGACCGGCAAGAACATCCACACCACGCGCGACTGGATCGTGCGCAACTCGCCGGTGCCCATCGGCACCGTGCCGATCTACCAGGCGCTCGAGAAGGTGGGCGGCGTGGCCGAGGACCTGACCTGGGAGATCTTCCGCGACACGCTGATCGAGCAGGCGGAGCAGGGCATCGACTACTTCACCATCCACGCGGGCGTGCGGCTGCCATTCATCCACCTGACGGCCGACCGCATGACCGGCATCGTCTCGCGCGGCGGTTCGATCATGGCCAAGTGGTGCATCGCGCACCACAAGGAGAGCTTCCTGTACGAGCGCTTCGAGGACATCTGCGACATCATGAAGGCGTACGACGTGAGCTTCTCGCTGGGCGACGGACTGCGGCCGGGCTCGGGCGCCGATGCCAACGACGAAGCGCAGTTCGCCGAGCTGCGTACGCTGGGCGAGCTCACGCAGGTCGCATGGAAGCACGACGTGCAGACCATGATCGAAGGCCCGGGCCACGTGCCGATGCACATGATCCAGGCCAACATGGACGAGCAGATCAAGCATTGCCACGAGGCGCCGTTCTATACGCTCGGCCCGCTGACCATCGACATCGCGCCGGGCTACGACCACATCTCGAGCGCCATCGGCGCCGCGATGATCGGCTGGGCCGGCACCGCGATGCTTTGCTACGTGACGCCCAAGGAACACCTGGGCCTGCCCGACCGCGACGACGTGAAGCAGGGGATCATTGCGTACAAGATCGCCGCGCATGCGGCCGACGTGGCAAAGGGCCATCCGGGCGCACGCTCGCGCGACGACGCGCTGAGCAAGGCGCGCTTCGAGTTCCGCTGGCAGGACCAGTTCAACCTGGGCCTCGATCCGGACACGGCGCGCGAATTCCATGACGAGACGCTGCCGAAGGACTCCAGCAAGGTCGCTCACTTCTGCTCGATGTGCGGCCCGAAGTTCTGCTCGATGAAGATCACGCAGGAGGTCCGAGAGTACGCCGCGAAGAAAGGCGTGGCCGAGGCCGAGGCCCTGGCCGACGGGATGGAGCAGAAGTCCAGGGAATTCATGGCGGGCGGGGGCGAAATCTACATCCCGATCAAGCCGGCGGCCTGAGCGCGCCCGGGGTCGTTGCTACCATGGGGAACTCCCCCGAACCCTGCAGCGCAATGACCCCCTTCCCCTTCTCCGCAGTTCTCTTCGACTGCGACGGCGTTCTCGTCGATTCCGAACCCATCACCAACCGCGTGCTCGCAGAAATGCTCGGCGAGCTCGGTTGGCACATCACCACCGAAGAGTCGATGAACACCTTCACCGGCAAGGCCGTGAAGGACGAAGCCGCCCTCATCGAATCGAAGACGGGCTTCGCCATCACCGCCGAGTGGCTGAAGGCGTTCCGCGCGCGCCGCAACGAAGCCCTCGAACGCACTCTCACGGCGATACCCAACGCCCCTGCGGCCATCCGGGACATCCATGCGAGGCTCAAGGGCCGCATTGCCTGTGCCTCGGGTGCCGACCGCCACAAGGTCGAGCTGCAGCTGGCCAAGGTCGGCCTGCTCGACTGTTTCGAGGGCCGCATCTTCAGCGGCCACGAGATGCCGCGCTCCAAGCCGCATCCCGATGTCTACCTCGCCGCCGCTGAAGCCCTCGGGGTCGATCCGAAGCGCTGCGCCATCGTCGAAGACACCGTCACCGGTGCGATGGCGGGCGTGGCCGCCGGTGCCACGGTGTTCGGCTACAGCACGGGCGAATCGGGCCACAGCGGCCCCGGCCCGTTGCTGAGCGTGGGCGCGGTCAAGGTGTTCAGCGACATGGCCGAACTGCCGGCGCTGCTTTCGGGCTATGGCCTGCAGGCGGCCTGAGTTTCTGGTGGAATGAAGGGCATGAATTCCGAATACAAGACCGAGCAGCCCGATCGCAGCGAAATCGATGCACTCAGCGGCCCCGCCGTGGTCGAGTTCGGCACCAACTGGTGCGGCATCTGCAAGGCCGCGCAGCCGAACATCGCCGAGGCCTTTGCCAAGTACCCGGGCGTGCGCCGCATCAAGGTGGAAGACGGAAGCGGCCGCCCGCTGGGCCGCTCGTTCAACGTGCGGCTCTGGCCCACGCTGGTGTTCATGCGTGACGGCAAGGAAGTCGCGAAGCTGGTGCGTCCGGAAGACAGCCAGTCGATTGCCGACGCACTCGCGCGGATCGACGCCCCAGCCGCCTGAGCACGGCAGGGGCCGCCTACAGCCCCTGCTGCCGGAAGTCGCGCGGCGCGTGCCCTGTCCATTGCAGGAATGCGCGCGAAAAACTCTTCTCGTTGCGAAACCCCACCGCCAGCGCCACCTGCTTGATGGGGCGCGTCGTGCGCCGCAACTGTTCCACGGCGACCTCGTGGCGCACCTCGTTCTTGAGCACCTGCAGCGACGTGCCTTCCTCGTGCAGCTGCCGGTGCAGCGTGCGGCTCGACACGTTGAGCAGCGCAGCCAGCGCCTCGGCCGTGGTGGCCTCGCTCGCACGCGAACGCAGCAGCTCGCGCACGCGCTGGCCCAGCAGGCGGTCGCGCCGGTACTGCAGGATGGTCAGTGGCAGCGCCCGCTTGAGCATGGTGCGCAGCGCGCGTTCGTCGCGCTGCAGCGGCAGGGCGAGGTAGCGTTCGTCGAAGCTGATGCCGGCCTTGGGCGCGTCGAAGCGAACCTCGGGCGTGAACATCGGCGCGTAGGCGTCGCGGTGCGGCGGCGCGGCAAATGGAAAGGTCGCGCTGCGCAGCGAGATGCGCGAGTCGATGGCCCAGCACATGTAGCCGTGCATGAAGCGCAGGCTGGTCACGAGGCAGAACTCGCGGAAGGCATCGTCGAGCGGGCGGTTCTCGGTGATGCGCAAGGTGGCCACGCCGCCCGCCACCTCGAGCGCCAGGCCGATGTCCTCGGTCAGCAGCCGGTGGTGGCGGCACCAGCGCTTGATGGCCACGCCCAGGTCGGGCGAGGTCAGCGAGGCACGGCACAGCATGCCGTAGCTGCCCCAGGGCAGGCGCCGCGAGAACCAGCCCAGCGCCTCGTCGTCGAGCTCCTGCATGGCATGGCCCGACAGCGCCTCGAACTGCGCGGCCGTGACCCGCGCGCCCGGGCGGGCCAGATCGCGCGGCGTGATCTGTGCCGCTTTCAGGGCCTCGGCCGGGTCCTTGCCGTAGCGCTCGTAGCCCTGCACGATGGCTCGCACGAAGGCCATCGGCGTGACGGCGCGGGCAGGTCTCAGGAAGGACGGGGACGACATGGATATGCGGATCGGGCGTGGCGCAATTTGCAACCATTGTGGCGCCAATTGCGAAACAGCGAGGCGTAAGCTGCGATCTTTCGCAAGCGCCATCCAGCGCGGGTAGCACTGCGCAGACCCTTCAGAGGAGACAAGACACATGCACGATCCCGGCCTGAACTTCGACCTGGGCGAGGACATCGACTCGCTGCGCAGCGCGATCCAGGACTTCGCCGCCCACGAGATCGCACCCCGCGCCGCCGCCATCGACCGCGACAACCTGTTCCCGCACGACCTCTGGCAGAAGCTCGGCGAGCTCGGCCTGCACGGCATGACGGTGAAGGAAGAGTACGGCGGCACCGAGCTGGGCTACCTGGCGCACATCGTGGCGATGGAAGAGGTCTCGCGCGCCTCGGCCTCGGTGGGCCTGTCGTACGGCGCGCACTCCAACCTGTGCGTGAACCAGATCCACCGCAACGGCAGCGAGGCGCAGAAGAAAAAGTACCTGCCCAGGCTGGTGAGCGGCGAGCACGTCGGCGCGCTGGCCATGAGCGAGCCCAACGCCGGCTCCGACGTGGTGAGCATGAAGCTCAAGGCCGAGAAGAAAAACGGCTACTACGTGCTCAACGGCGGCAAGATGTGGATCACCAACGGCGGCGACGCCGACACGCTGGTCATCTACGCCAAGACCGAACCCGAGATGGGCGCGCGCGGCATGACGGCCTTCATCGTCGAAAAGAACTTCAAAGGTTTTTCGGCCGGCACCAAGCTCGACAAGCTCGGCATGCGCGGCTCCAACACCTTCCCGCTGTTCTTCGACAACTGCGAAGTGCCCGAAGAGAACGTGCTCGGCGGCGAAGGCATGGGCGCCAAGGTGCTGATGAGCGGCCTCGACTATGAGCGCGCAGTGCTCTCGGGCGGCCCGCTGGGCATCATGGCCGCGTGCATGGATGCGGTGCTGCCCTTCATCCACGAGCGCAAGCAGTTCGGCCAGAGCATCGGCGAGTTCCAGCTGATGCAGGGCAAGCTCGCGGACATGTACTCGACCTGGCAAGCCACGCGCGCTTACGTGTACGCCGTGGGCAAGGCCTGCGACCGCAACGACCATGCGCGCACCTTCCGCAAGGACGCGGCCGGCGCCATCCTGTACTCGGCCGAGAAGGCCACGTGGATGGCCGGCGAGGCGATCCAGGCGCTGGGCGGCGTGGGATACACGAAGGAGTTTCCGGTGGAACGGCTGTGGCGCGATGCCAAGCTGTACGAGATCGGGGCCGGCACCAGCGAGATCCGACGCATGCTGATCGGGCGCGAGCTGTTTTCGGAAACGGCCTAGGATGTTTTTCTCCCTCCCCCTCTGGGGGAGGGAGAAAAAC
>NZ_JBGLYU010000046.1:0-50943 GCF_047304235.1 Variovorax sp. Varisp36 | reverse complement strand
CCGCAGCGAAATAAAGGAGGAGCCGAAGGCGGGGGACATTCGCGGAGGGGAGTACCCGGTGGCCTGTGCACGCGCCCTGAACGTTCTGTCCCGCAACCCAAACAACCCACGATGAAGAACTGAGATGAAGTCCGACACCTCCTGGACCCCACGCTGGCGCCTGCTGGCCTGCGTGGCACCCGCGGCCGCCTTCTTCGCGGCCTTCTGGCTGCTGCCGGTCGTGCGTCTTCTCACGCTGCCCGCCGACAAGGGCTGGTCCACCTACTTCGCGGTGCTGACCGACGCGCGCTACCTCACGAGCATGGCCAACACCGTTGCGCTCTCGGTGGCCGTGACGCTGGCCACGCTGGTGCTGGGCGCGGCCGTGGGCATCTACCTCGCGCGCCATGCCTTCGTCGGCAAGCGCGTGCTGCTTTCGCTGCTCACGCTGCCGCTTTCGTTCCCGGGCGTGATCATCGGCTTCTTCGTGATCCTGCTCGGCGGGCGCCAAGGCGTGGTGGCCGACCTCAGCGACAGCCTGTTCGGCGAACGCATTACCTTCGCCTACGGCCTGCTCGGGCTGTTCCTCGCGTACCTGTACTTCTCGCTGCCGCGCGCCATCGCGACCTACGCGGCAGCTGCCGAATCGATGAACACGCAGCTCGAAGAAGCCGCGCGTTCACTCGGCGCCTCGCGGCTTCGCGTCGCGCGCGACGTGTGGATGCCCGAGCTTGCACCCACCACGCTGGCCTGCGGCGCCATCCTCTTCGCCACCTCGATGGGCGCCTTCGGCACGGCCTTCACGCTGGCCAGCAAGTTCGAGGTGATCCCGATCACCATCTACAACGAGTTCACCAACTATGCCAACTTCGCGCTTGCCGCGTCGCTGTCGATCTCGCTGGGCATCGTGACCTGGCTGGTGCTGTTCGTGGCGCGCCGCTTTGGCGCGAATCCCGTCGCACGCTGAGGGCCCACGCACCATGCGAACCAACACCCAGGCCAAGGCGCCCTTCCTGCTTGCCGTCACGGTCATCGTGAGCCTTTTCATGATCGCGCCGATGCTGCTGTCGGTGATGGCGGGCCTCGTCAACAACTACAGCATGGGCCTCAAGAGCGGCCTCACGCTGCGCTGGCTCGGCGAGGTGTGGGAGAACTACGGCGGCACCGTCGGCTGGTCGCTCGCGCTGGCCGTGGCCTGCGTCATCGGCACCGTGCTGCTGGGCGTGCCCTGTGCCTATGCGCTGGCACGCAGCCGCTCGCGCGTGGCGCGCATCTTCGAGGAGCTGCTGACGCTGCCGGTCGCGGTGCCGGGCCTTGCGACGGCGCTCGCGTTGATCCTTGCCTATGGCCAGCTCACTGCCTTCCGCCAGAGCTTCGCCTTCATCCTCGTGGGCCACATGGTGTTCACGCTGCCGTTCATGGTGCGCACCGTGAGCTCGGCCTTCCAGCGCGACGACCTGCTCGCGCTCGAGGAGGCCGCGCGCTCGCTGGGTGCAAACTTCCGCCAGCGATTCATGGGCATCCTCGTGCCCGCGGTGTTCCCGGCCATCGTGGCCGGCAGCCTGATGGTGTTCACGCTGTCGGTGGGCGAGTTCAACCTCACGTGGATGCTGCACACGCCGCTCACGCGCACGCTGCCCGTGGGCCTGGCCGACAGCTATGCCTCGATGCGCATCGAGATCGGATCGGCCTACACGCTGGTCTTCTTCGCCGTCATTCTTCCGGTGCTGTGGGCTCTGCAGTACCTTGCCAACCTGATGCAGAAACGCCATGGAACTTGAACGCATTCCCATCGACATCGCCAACTGTGCGAAGACCTACGCCGACGGCACGCGCGGCCTGCAGCCCACCGACTTGCAAGTGGAAGCCGGCGAAGTGCTGGCGCTGCTCGGCCCCTCGGGCTGCGGCAAGACCACGCTGCTGCGGCTGATCGCCGGCCTGGAATCGCCCGACGCGGGCAGCCGCATCGTGTTCGGCGGGCAGGACGTCACGCAGCGCCCGGTCGAGCACCGCGGTGTTGGCATGGTGTTCCAGAGCTATGCGCTCTTTCCGCAGATGACGGTCGCGGCCAACATCGGCTACGGGCTGCGCATTCGCGGCGTGGCGCCCGATGAAGAAAAGCGCAGCGTCGGCGAGCTGGTCGACCTCGTGCGCCTCGGCGGACTGGAGAACAAGCGCCCCGCCGAGCTTTCCGGCGGCCAGCGCCAGCGCGTGGCCCTGGCGCGCGCGGTGGCCGTGCGCCCGCGCGTGCTGCTGCTCGACGAGCCGCTGGCAGCGCTCGACGCCAAGCTCAAGGAGTCGCTGCGCGACGAACTGGCCGAGCTGCTGCGCCGCCTGCACATCACGGCCATCCACGTCACGCACGACCAGCAGGAGGCGCTGGCCATTGCCGACCGCCTCGCCGTGATGCGCGCCGGACGCATCGTGCAGGTGGGTCGCGGCGAAGACCTCTACCGTGCGCCCGCGCACCCCTTCGTCGCCGAGTTCCTCGGCCGGGTCAACCGGCTGGAACGCGAGGCCGACGCCATCGCACAAGGCGTTGTCCGACTCGGAGGGTCAGCCCTGCCCTGCCCGTCGGCGTGGCGGGGCCATGCGACGCTGCTCGTACGGCCCGAAGACATCGAGGTCGGTGCGCCCCTGCCAGGCTGGGGCGCCGCCACCGTCGAACGCCGTACCTTCCTCGGCGACCGCGTGCAGCTGCACCTGCGTGTTCAAGACCAGCCCGTGCTGATGGCCGACGTAGGGCGCGACAATCCGTTCGGACCGGGCGACGCGGTGGGCCTGCGCATCCACCCCGACCGCCTGATGACGTCGCAGGAGACCAGCGCATGACGACAACAGCAGAGAACACCTTCCTGGTCCAGCTGACCGACCTGCACATCCGCGAGCCGGGCCGGCTGGCCTATGGCCGCATCGACACCGCGCCGTACCTCGAGCGCGCCGTGCAGTCGGTGCTGGCGCTGCGCCAGCAGCCCGATGCCGTGGTCATCACCGGCGACCTGACCGACTTCGGCCGCGCCGCCGAATACGAACATCTGGCGCGGCTGCTGGCCCCGCTGACCATGCCGGTCTACCTGATGCCAGGCAACCACGACGACCGCGACCAGTTGCGCCGCAGCTTTCCCGGCCACGCCTATCTCGGCACGGGTGCCGACACCGACGGCTTCATCCAGTATTCGGTGCGCGTCGGCGACCTTCGCTTGCTCACGCTCGACACCTGCGTGCCCGGCGCCAGCCATGGCTCGCTGTGCGAGAAGCGCCTGGGTTGGCTCGAAGCGCAGCTGGACGCCTGCCGCGGCGAGCCCGTGGTGGTCGCCATGCACCACCCGCCCTTCGAAACGCTGATCGGCCACATGGACGAGATCGGCCTGCTGCAGGGCGCCGACGCGCTCGAGGCACTGCTCTCACGCCACCCGAACGTCGAACGCGTGATCTGCGGCCACCTGCACCGGGCCATCGACGTGCGCTTCGGCGGCACCATTGCCTCGACCTCTCCGGCTCCGGCCCATCAGGTCTGTCTCGACCTCGCACCCGACGCCGAATCGGCCTGGACACTGGAGCCGCCTTCTTTCAGGGTGCACGCCTGGTCCGCTCGCGGACGCCGGCTGGTCACCCACCTGGCGGCCTCCGGCAGCTTCGAAGGGCCATATCCTTTCCACGACAACGGAGCCCTGATCGACTGAAGCGCCCGCTTGTGGAAAATGGGGGCGAAACGAACCAAAACGAAAAGGACAGAACCCGCCCCCCATGAAGCATCTCCTGAATCTGCTGGCGGCCGTGGCCCTGCTGGTGTGGGGTACGCACCTGGTCCGCACCGGTGTGCTGCGTGTGTTTGGCGCCAACCTGCGCAAGATCCTCGTCCAGAGCATGCGCAACCGCTTCACGGCCGCCCTCTCGGGCATCGGCGTGACGGCGCTGGTGCAATCAAGCACCGCCACCTCGCTCATGACCTCGTCCTTCGTCGGGCAGGGCCTGGTCACGCTGCCGGCGGCGCTGGCGGTGATGCGGGGCGCAGACGTGGGCACGGCGCTGATCTCGGTGCTGTTCTCGGCGGACCTGTCCTGGCTCTCGCCGATGTTCATCTTCGTGGGCGTGGTGCTGTTCATCAGCCGCTCGGCCTCCATGGCGGGGCGCATCGGCCGCGTGCTGATCGGGCTCGGGCTGATGCTGCTGGCGCTGCAGCTGGTGGTGGAGGCTACCGAGCCGCTGTTCTCCTCGCCGGCCGTGCGCGCACTGCTCGCGTCGATCAGCAGCGACGTGCTGCTCGAGATCACCGTCGGCGCGGTGCTGGCCATCGTGGCCTATTCGAGCCTCGCGGTGGTGCTGCTGGTCGCGGCCATGGCCACGTCGAACGTGGTGCCGCTGGACGTAGCGCTCGGCCTGGTGCTCGGCGCCAACCTCGGCAGCGGCCTGCTGGCGGTGCTGACCACGGCCAAGTCGGCCGTGTCGGTACGGCAGGTGACGGTGGGCAACCTGCTGTTCAAGGCGCTGGGCGTGGCCATCGTCGCCCCCTTCATCGGACTGTGGATCCGCTACGTGCAGCCGGAGCTGCCGAACCAGACGCATGGCGTGGTGCTGTTCCACCTGGCGTTCAACGTGGTGATCAGCGTGGGGTTCATCGGCCTCACGCAATGGGTCGCCAGGCTGGTGACGCGCATCCTGCCGGTACCGCAACAGCCGGCCGGCACCACGCGGCCGCACCACCTCGATCCTTCGGCGCTGTCGACGCCGTCGCTCGCCATCTCCAATGCGGCGCGCGAAGCCCTGCACCAGGCCGACATCGTGGAGACCATGCTGATCGGCACGCTCGACGTGATCCGCCACAACGACCTGCGGCTGGCCCAGGAGCTGCGGCAGCTCGACGACACGGTGGACCAGCTGTACTCGGCCATCAAGTACTACATGACCCGCATCTCGCGCGAGGCGCTGGGCGAGGAGGAAAGCCGGCGCTGGACCGACATCATCAGCTTCACGATCAACATGGAACAGATCGGCGACATCATCGAGCGCGTAATCATCGATGTGGAAGACAAGAAGATCAAACCGCAGCGCAACTTCTCGCAGGCCGGCATGGCGGAGATCGTCGAGCTGCACGGGCGGCTGGTAGCCAACCTGCGGCTGAGCATGAGCGTGTTCCTGAACGGCAACGTGCGGGACGCGCAGAAGCTCCTGGAAGAGAAGGTGCGCTTTCGCGACCTGGAGCGGGCCTATGCGACGACCCACCTCGACCGGCTGTCGGACCGCACCACGCTGAGCATCGAGACGAGCTCGCTGCACATCGACCTGATCAGCGACCTGAAGCGCATCAACTCGCACATCTGCTCGATCGCGTATCCGATCCTGGAATCGGCCGGGGCGCTGGCGCCCAGCCGGCTCAGGGAATCGCGGCTCGGGAAGATCGAGGGGTAGCGCCTCTTACTCGGCGGTCTTCAACAGGGCCGCCTCGCGCCCGCGCCGCGCGTACCGCTGCGCCAGCACGGCGCACACCATGAGCTGCATCTGGTGGAACAGCATCAGCGGCAGCACGATCGCGCCCACCGCGTGAGAGGCGAACAGCACCTTGGCCATGGGTATCCCGCTGGCCAGGCTCTTCTTGGAGCCGCAGAACACGATCGTGATCTCGTCTTCCGTGTCGAAACCCAGCTTGCGCGCCAGCAGGGTCGTGAGGCTCAGCGCCAGCCCCAGCACCACCGCGCACACCACCAGCAGCCCGACCAGCGCATGGGCAGGCATCTGCTTCCACAGGCCCTCGATCACGGCCGCGCTGAACGCCGTGTAGACGACCAGCAGGATCGAGCCCTGGTCGACGAATTTCAGCACTGCGGCACGGCGCTGTATCCACTTGCCGATCCACGGCCGCAGCAGGTGCCCCAGCACGAACGGGGCCATCAGCTGCAGCAGGATGCGGCCGATCGAATCCAGCGACGAGCTCGCATGGCCACCATTCGGCAACACCACGAGGTTGACCAGCACCGGCGTGATGAACACGCCCAGCAGGGTGGACGCCGATGCGCTGCAGATGGCGGCGGGCATGTTGCCCCGCGCCATGGCCGTGAAGGCAATCGCCGATTGCACCGTGGCGGGCAGCACGCAGAGATAGAGCACGCCGGTGTAGAGCCCTGGCGTCACCAGTGGCGACAGCAGCGGCTTGAGCGCCAGCCCGAGCACGGGAAACAGCACGAAGGTGCTGCCGAACACCAGCAGGTGCAGCCGCCAGTGCATGAGGCCATTCATGATCGCCTCGCGCGACAGCTTGGCACCGTGCAGGAAGAACAGCAGGCCGATGGCAGCGCTCGTGAGCAGCTCGAAGAGATGCCCCAGCTTCCCGCTCGCGGGCAGCAGGCTGGCAAGGGTCACCACCGAGAGCAGCGCGAAGGTGAAGTTGTCGGGAAGGAAGCGGGAGCGGGACATGGATGGAACCTGGGCGCCGCACGCCGCAAGCGCGCAGGCCGACTCAGCAAGGGAATGTGTGATTTCCGCGCATGAATCTCGTCGCCACTTCGCGGAGCCCGGCGCGTGCTCCTCGCGCCCTGGGCGCAATTTTCGACGAAGCCCGGCATCGCTGCCGGCCGGCGAAAGAATGCCCCTGCCTCAGTGTGCGGCCGGTGAACTGAACTGCGCCTGACGGCGGCGCAGGCAATAGTCCATCAGGTCCTCGATCTCGGTGACCTTGTCGAAAACGGCATCGGCACCGAGCAGGGCGCATCTGCGCCGCATATCGGGCGTGGCGAAGTTGCTGAGCACCACGATCTTCTGCGCCGGCCCACGGTGACGGCACGCCTCGAGCACGCGAAAGCCTGTGCCGTCCTTCAGGAACAGGTCGACGATGGCCAGGTCCCATTCCGACAGGTTGCATGAAAGCCAGCGCGAGCCCTCCTCTTCCGACTCTACTTCGCCCACCGGATCGACCCGGGCGACCTCGCGCAGCGCGCCCATGAGGTTCTTGCGGATGGTGGGGTTGTCTTCCACGATGAAAGTGCGAACGGTGGTCATGAAGGCTTGCCTCTGCGCTGTGCTCACAGCCTACAAACTGCACCCGGCACAAGTCGAAGGCATGACACCGCACGCCGGGTAGGACAAGGCCGGCGCCCCCCGCGCCCGCGGATTCAGAGCGTCAGGATCGTGCAGCCGGTGGTCTTGCGCGCTTCCAGGTCGCGGTGCGCCTGCTGCACGTCGGCCAGTGCATAGCGCTGTCCGATCGGAATCTTCACCGCGCCGCTGCGCACCACCGCGAACAGGTCGTCGGCCATCGCCTGCGTGCTTTCGCGCGTGGCCATGTGCGTGAACAGCGTCGGCCGCGTCACGTAGAGCGAGCCCTTGGACGCCAGCGTGCCGAGGTTGATCGGAGGCACCGGGCCCGAGCCGTTGCCGAACACCGCCAGCAGGCCGAAGGGGCGCAGGCTGTCGATCGAGCCTTCGTAGGTGTCCTTGCCCACCGAGTCGTATGCCACCTTCACGCCCTTGCCGCCCGTGATCTCCTTCACGCGCGCCGCGAAGTTTTCGGTGCTGTAGTTGATGGCATGCGCCGCGCCATGTTCGAGCGCGAGCTTGCACTTGGCGTCGCTGCCGGCCGTGCCGATGAGCTGCAGGCCCAGCGCCCTGGCCCACTGGCAGGCGATCAGCCCGACGCCGCCGGCCGCCGCGTGGAACAGGATGAAATCACCGGCCTGCAGGCCTTCGGCCGGCAGCGTCTTCTTCAGCAGGTACTGCGTGGTCAGGCCCTTGAGCATCATGGCCGCACCGGTCTCGAAGGAGATGTCGTCGGGCAGCTTGCACACGCACTTGGCGGGCATCACGCGCAACTCGCAGTAGGCGCCGGGCGGCGGGCTGGCATAGGCTGCGCGGTCGCCAGGCTTCAGGTGCGTCACGCCCTCGCCCACCGCCTCGACGATGCCCGAGGCTTCCATGCCCAGCTGCAGCGGCATCTGGAACGGGTAGAGCCCGCTGCGCTGGTAGGTGTCGATGAAGTTCAGGCCCACGGCCTTGTGGCGGATGCGGATCTCGCCGGGGCCGGGTTCGCCGACTTCCACGTCGACGATCTTCAGTTCTTCGGGGCCGCCATGGCGGTCGATACGGACGGCTTTGCTCATCATCGTTGCAGTCTCCACGCACAGGAAAAGAAGAGGGAGGGGAATCCTGCCATGTTTGGGTTTCCCGTGGCGGCGCGGGACATCAATGCCCGGGTAGAGTCGGCCGCCATGCAGACACAGCACCGGCGCCTTGCCCCCTCCACCGTCCTCCTGCTTGTCGTTCCTCCGCTGCTCTGGGCCGGCAATGCCGTGGTCGGCCGGCTGGTGCGAGAACTGGTTTCGCCGCTCACGCTGAACTTCGTGCGCTGGGTCGTCGCGTTCGCGCTCCTGCTGCCGCTGGCCACACCGGTGCTGCGTCGCGGCAGCCCGGTGTGGGCGCACTGGAAGCGCTACGCCGTGCTCGGGCTGCTCGGCATCGGCCTGTACAACGCCTTCCAGTACCTCGCTCTGCAGACCTCCACGCCCATCAACGTCACGCTGGTCGGCTCCAGCCTGCCGCTGTGGATGCTCGCGGTGGGCACGCTGTTCTTCGGCGCACGCGTCAGCACCCGCGAGATCTTCGGCGCGCTGCTGTCGATGGCGGGCGTGCTGCTGGTGCTCAGCCGCGGCGAGTGGCGGCAGCTGCTCGGTCTGCGGCTGGTGCCGGGCGACCTCTACATGATCCTGGGCACCATCGCCTGGGCCTTCTACAGCTGGCTGCTGGCACGCACGAACGAGCCCAGGGCCCTGCGGCAGGACTGGGCCGCGTTCCTGATGGCACAGCTGGTGTTCGGCCTCGCGTGGTCGGGCGCGCTGGCCGCCGGCGAATGGACGATGACGCCCGCCCACATCGACCTGGGCTGGCCGCTCGCTGCCGCGATGCTGTTCATCGGCATCGGCCCCGCGGTGGTGGCCTACCGTTGCTGGGGCACCGGCGTGCAGCGCGCGGGTCCGCAGGCGGCGAGCATCTTCCTGAACCTCACGCCGCTGTTCGCGGCAGTGCTTTCGGCAGCCTTCCTGCGCGAGCCGCCGCACTGGTACCACGGCGCGGCGTTCCTGCTGATCGTGGCCGGGATCGCGGTGTCGTCACGGCGCTGATTCAACAACGCCCTCTTCAAGCGAACACCGCGGAACCGGCTTTGCCGGGCCGCTGGTGTTGCCCCCGGTAGGGGGTGGGAGTAGCGACACGAAGTGCGCGAAGCCTGGGGGCGAGCTCAATACGTGCCCGGGTAGGCCCCACCGTCGGCCAGCACGTTCTGGCCGGTCATGTAGCCGGCCTGCATGCTGCAGAGAAAGGCACAGATGGCGCCGAACTCGGCCGGCGTGCCGAAGCGCCTGGCCGGGATGTTCTTCTTGCGGGCTTCCCACACGGTGTCGAAGTCCTGGCCCGACTTCTGCGCGGCGCCGGCCATCGTGCCCTTGAGGCGGTCGGTGTCGAACGAGCCCGGCAGCAGGTTGTTGATGGTCACGCCCTGCGCCGCGATGGGCGTGCGCGCCACGCCGGCCACGAAGCCGGTGAGGCCGCTGCGCGCGCCGTTCGACAGGCCGAGGATGTCGATGGGCGACTTCACCGAGCTCGACGTGATGTTGACGATGCGCCCAAAGCCGCGCTTGGCCATGCCATCGACCGTGGCCTTGATGAGCTCGATCGGCGTCAGCATGTTCGCGTCGACCGCCTTGATCCAGGCCTCGCGGTCCCAGTTGCGAAAGTCGCCCGGCGGCGGGCCGCCCGCGTTGGTGACGACGATGTCGAAGTCGTGGCCGAGTGCGAACACCGCCGCGCGGCCGGCTTCGGTCGTGATGTCGGCCGCCACGTGCTTGACGAACGCAGCGCCCGATGCACCCGCCGCTTCGGCCAGCTTCTTCGCCGCCGCTTCCAGTGCCTCGGCACCGCGTGCCACGATCACCACGTTGACGCCTTCGCGCACCAGCGCTTCGGCGCAGCCGTAGCCGAGGCCCTTGCTCGCGCCGCATACCAGCGCGGTCTTGCCTGCGATACCCAGATCCATGTTGTCGCTCCTATCGTGCAGGGGCTTCGCGCCCCTTGCGTGTGAAAACGAAGATGCCCGCGATCACGAGCACCGTGCCGGCCGCGATCCACGCGGTGAACGGCTCGCCGAGTATGACCACCCCCATGATGATGGTCGACAGCGGCCCGATCATGCCGGTTTGCGCGGCCACCGCAGGGCCGATGCGCTCGATGGCCATCATCACCATGAGGACGGGCACCGCCGTGCACAGCGTGGCGTTGAGCACCGACAGCCAGATCACCTCGGGCGCCACCTGCATCGCCGCGCTCATCGGCCGCGTCAGCACGAACTGCAGGATGCACAGCAGGCAAGCCACGGTGGTCGCCAGGCCCACGAGCCTGAGCGACCCGAGGCGCTTGACGAACTCGCCGCTGTAGATCAGATAGCCCGCATAGCTCACCGCGCTCAGGAAGACCAGGAATGCGCCCCAGGCCGCCGCGCCGCCGCCCTTGCCGCCACCGCCGGTCCAGAGTTCGTGGCCGAACACCAGCAGCACGCCGGCATAGCTCACGAGCATGCCCAGCACCTGCTGTCGCGTCGGATGGCGCCGGTACAGCAGCCAGCCGAAGAACAGCACCAGCGTGGGGTTGAGATACAGGATCAGCCGCTCGAAGCCGGCCGAGATGTAGGCCAGCCCGGCAAAGTCGAGAAAGCTCGCGAGGTAGTAGCCCGAGAAACCGAGCCCGATCACGCCGATCCAGTCGCGGCCGGTGAGCGCCGGCTTGCCACGCCCCGCCCACCACGCCATGAGCGCGAACAGCGGCAGCGCGAACAGCATGCGCAGCATGATGAGCGTCACGGCGTCCACGCCGTAGCGGTACGCGAGCTTGACGATGATGGCCTTGCCGCTGAATGCGATGGCGCCCAGTGTGGCGAGGATCAGGCCGGACGCAACGCCTTTCCTTGCGCCCTGGTGAGGGGGAATGCCGATCGATGCGGCTGTCTTGTTCATTCCCCGATCATCCCTTGATCCTCAGTAGCCTGCAGCGAGGCCGTCGCGGCGCGGGTCGCTGGCGGCCACGTAGCCTTCGACCGACGGCTCGCCCGCGCGCCAGATGAACTGGCCGGCGCCGAAGTCCTGGTACGAATCGTCGATGACGTCGAGGTGGTGGCCCAGGTCGCGCAGGCCCTGCACCGTGGCCGGGTTCATCGCGGCCTCGACGTTGATCTCGAGCCCCGCGTTGAAGCGCCAGCGCGGCGCATCGCACGCGGCCTGCGGGTTCTGCCCGTAGTCGAGCATGCGCACCAGCGTCTGCATGTGGCCCTGCGGCTGCATGTTGCCGCCCATCACGCCGAAGCTCATCACCGGCTGGCCGTCCTTCGTGAGGAAGGCCGGGATGATGGTGTGGAACGGCCGCTTGCCCGGTGCCACCACGTTCGGGCTCTCGGCCTTCAGGCTGAAGCCGTGGCCGCGGTTCTGCAGGCTGATGCCGTACCCGGGCTCCACGCAGCCCGAGCCGAAGCCCATGTAATTGCTCTGGATGAAGCTCACCATCATGCCGCGCTCGTCCGCTGCGGTGAGGTAGATGGTGCCGCCCTTCACGGGGTTGCCGGCCTTGAAGTCCTGCGCCTTTTTCACGTCGATGAGTCTCGCACGCGATGCGAGGTAGGCGTCATCGAGCATTTGCGCGGGGGTCACCGTCATCGACGATGGCTCCGACACGTAGCGATACACGTCGGCGAAGGCCAGCTTCATGGCCTCGATCTGCAGATGCTGCGAGGCGACCGAATCGACCGGCAGCGAGGCGATGTCGAACTTCTCGAGGATGCCCAGCGCAATCAACGCGGCAATGCCCTGGCCGTTGGGCGGAATCTCGTGCAGCGTGTGGCCGCGGTAGTCGCGCGAGATCGGCTTGACCCACTCGGGCTGGTAGGCCGCGAGATCGGCCACGGTGAGCGCGCCGCCCTGCTCCTTCGAGAACTTCGCGAGCGCCTCGGCGATCTCGCCGTTGTAGTAGGCCTCGCCCTTGGTGCGGGCAATGGCCTTCAGCGCCCGCGCAGCGGCCGTGAAGCGGAACAGCTCGCCGATCGCGGGCGCCCGGCCCCATGGCAGGAAGGTCTGTGCAAAGCCCGGCTGCGAACCCAGCAGCGGCGTGGCCGCGGCCCACTTGCCCTGCACCACTGGCGGCACGAGGTAGCCGCGCTCGGCGATGTCGATGGCCGGGGCCAGCAGGTCGGCGAACGGCAGCTTGCCGAAGCGATCGCTCAGCGCGACCCAGCCGCGCACCGCGCCCGGCACCGTGACCGAGTCGATGCCGCGCATCGGCGGCGTCGTGGCGTCGGCGCCGTACTTGGCCTTGAAGTATTCGGGCGTCCAGGCTTTGGGCGCGGGGCCCGAGGCGTTCAGGCCGTGCAGTTCCTTGCCGTCCCACAGGATGCAGAAGGCATCGCTGCCCAGGCCGTTGCTCACCGGCTCGACCAGCGTCATCACGGCGGCGGTGGCAATAGCCGCATCGACCGCGTTGCCGCCCTGCTGCAGGATGCGCAGCCCAGCCTGCGAGGCCAGCGGGTGCGATGTCGATACCACGTTGCGCGCAAAGATCGGGATGCGGGTGGAGAGGTACGGATTGTTGAAGTCGAAGTTCATGTCGGTGTGCCTTGCCTTATTCGTTGGTGATCTTGCGGTCGACCACGATCTTTTTCCACTTGGCGGCGTCTGCTGCCACCATCTTCGCGAATTGCTCGGGCGTGCCCGGCGTCGCGGACTCGATGCCCAGGCGTGCGAGCTTTTCCTTCACCTCGGGGTCGGCCAGCGCCTCGTTGGCGGCCTTGTTGATTTTCGCGACGATGTCCACCGGCAGGTTCTTCGGACCATAGAAGCCGAACCACGTGTTCGACTCGTAGCCGGGCAGCGTATCGGCGATGGGTGGCAGCTCGGGCGCCAGCGGGCTGCGCTTGAGCGAGGTGACGCCCAGCGCGCGCAGGCGGCCGTCGCGCACGTGCGGCATGCCGGTGGGCAGCGAATCGAACAGCACGTCGACCTTGCCGCTGATCAGGTCGGGGATCGCCAGCGCCGTGCCCTTGTAGGGAATGTGCGTGACGAACACGCCGGCCTGCGCCTTGAACAGCTCCGCCGTGAGCTGCACGATGGTGCCGTTGCCGCTCGACGCGTAGTTGAGCTTGCCGGGGTTCTTCTTCGCGTAATCGATCCACTCGCGCACCGTCTTCGCGGGCGAATTGACCGGCACCAGCATGATGCTGGCGGCATCGCCCACGTGCGCGATGGGCGTGAAGTCTCGCACCGTGTCGTAGGGCAGCTTGCTGACGGCCGGGCCGATCGAGTGCGTGCTGGTGGTGGCCAGCAGGATCGTGTAGCCGTCGGGCGCGGCCTTGGCGGCCTGGTCGGAGCCGATGGCGCCGCCCGCGCCGGGCTTGTTGTCGACCACCAGCGTGGTGCCGAGCTTGTCGCCCATCTTCTGACCCAGCGTGCGGGCGAAGAGGTCGGTGGCGCCGGCCGCCGGGAACGGCACGATCAGGCGGATCGGCTTGTTCGGGTAGCCCTGCGCGAGGCTGGCGGACGAGGTGGCCACGCCGAGCGCAACGGCAAGCGCCTGGAGGAACTGGAGGCGTTTCATGTGCGGAATTTGTGCCTGTGAACGAGAAGTGGATGCTATGCAGCAGTGGCGCATCAAGCCAGATAATTCCGCTTATTCAACTATGAACACTGCTTATGACAAGAAGCACCGCGGAAGAGATCTCGCTGCAGCAGCTGCGGGCGCTGGCGGCGGTGGCCGAGACGGGCAGCTTCACGCTCGCGGCCGAGGCATTGCAGCTCACGCAGCCCGCCATCAGCCACCTGATCAAGCGGCTGGAAGAAGAGCTGGCGCAGCCGCTGGTGGTGCGCGGGCGCCGCATCCGCATGACCAACGCGGGCCAGATGATGGTCGACACGGCGGTGCGGGCGCTTCGGCTGATCGATGAATCCGTGGGCGCCTGCCGCTCGCAGTCGCAGCTGCGCGAAGGCCGCATCGTGCTCGCGGTGGGCCATCTCACGGCCGGCGCCCTGCTGCCGCCGCTGCTCGGGCGCTTTTCGCAGAAGCACCCGACGCTCGCGACCACGCTGCTCGACAGCACGGCAGAGCAAATGATCTCGCGCATCCTCTCGCAGGAGGCCGACCTGGGCTTCGGCTCGGACATCGGCCAGAAGCATTCGGAGCTGGCGACCGAGCCGCTGTTCTCGGACCGCATGGCCCTGTTCGTGCGCGAAGACCATCCGCTGGCGCAGCACGCGGTGGTCGATGCCAAGCACCTGGAGGGACTGCCGTTCATCCACGTCAACCCCGACGCCAACGTGTGGCGCGCCGTGAGCCGCCAGCTCGCAAGCATGGCCAACGTGTACCCGCGCGTGGTGCATCACGTGTCGATGCTGTCGACGGCGTTCGGCCTCATCCAGTCAGGCGCGGGGGTGGCGCTGCTGCCGCGCTACGTGGAGGTGCTGATGCCGGGCAACCTGCGCGCCGTGGGCGTGACGCGGCCTGCGCTGGAGTACCCGGTGGTCGCCGTGCGGTTGGCCAAGCATCCGCTGAGCCCGGCGGGGATGGCCTTCCTCGCGATGGCGCGACAGCACATGAAGCCGCCACGGGCGAGCAGACCGTAGGACATGACCTGAGTTTTTGATCGGCGAGCACCAGCAGCGAGCCCTGCGCAGGCGCCCCGAAGCGATGCACACAGAAATGAAAAACGGCGCTCGAAGCGCCGTTCTTTCTGAAGTCCCGCGAGGGAACTCTGTCCGTCACTCCTCGACGAAAGCTTCCTCGCGCTTGGACTTGACTGCAGGCAGCAGCACGATGACAAGCAGCAATGCAGCCGCAGCCAACAGGCTCGCCGAGATCGGGCGCGTCACGAACACGCTCCAGTCGCCACGCGACAGCAGCAGCGAACGGCGCAGGTTCTCTTCCATCATCGGCCCCAGGATGAAGCCCAGCAGCAGCGGCGCAGGCTCGCAGCCCAGCTTGAAGAAGCTGTAGCCCACCAGGCCGAAGATGCCCACCATCCAGATGTCGAAGGTGTTGTTGTTGGTCGAGTACACGCCGATCGCGCAGAACAGCACGATCGCCGGGAACAGGAACTTGTAGGGCACCGACAGGAGCTTGATCCACATGCCGATCAGCGGCAGGTTCAGGATGATCAGCATCGCGTTGCCGATCCACATCGAGGCGATCAGGCCCCAGAACAGCTCGGGGTTGCTGGTCATCACCTGCGGGCCGGGCTGGATGTTGTGGATCGTCATCGCACCCACCATCAGCGCCATCACCGCGTTGGGCGGAATGCCCAGCGTCAGCAGCGGGATGAAGGAGGTCTGCGCGCCGGCGTTGTTGGCCGACTCGGGAGCCGCCACGCCGCGGATGTTGCCCTTGCCGAAGGGCACTTCGCCCGGCTTCAGCTTGGTCTTCTTCTCGATCGTGTAGGCCGCGAAGGCTGCCAGCAGCGCGCCGCCGCCGGGCAGGATGCCCAGTGCCGCGCCCAGCGCCGTGCCGCGAAGCACTGCGGGCAGCATGCGCTTGAAGTCTTCCTTGGTCGGGAACAGGCCCGAGACCTTGGCGGTGAACACTTCACGCTCGTCGTCGGGGCGCGAGAGGTTGGCAATGATTTCGCCGTAGCCGAACACGCCCATGGCGATGGCCACGAAGCCGATGCCGTCGGTGAGCTCCGGGATGTCGAAGCTGTAGCGCGCCACGCCCGAGTTCACGTCGGTGCCGACCAGGCCGAGCAGCAGGCCCAGCACGATCATCGCGATGGCCTTGAGCAGCGAGCCCGAAGCCAGCACCACCGCGCCGATCAGGCCCAGGATCATCAGCGAGAAGTATTCGGCCGGGCCGAACTTGAAGGCCAGCTCGGTCAGCGGCGGTGCGAAGGCGGCCAGGATCAGCGTGCCGACGCAACCCGCGAAGAACGAACCCAGGCCCGCCGCGGCGAGCGCCGGGCCCGCACGGCCCTTGCGCGCCATCTGGTAGCCGTCGATCACGGTCACCACCGACGAGGATTCACCCGGCAGGTTGACCAGGATCGCAGTGGTGGAGCCGCCGTATTGCGCGCCGTAGTAGATGCCGGCCAGCATGATCAGCGCCGACACGGGCGGCAGCGCGTACGTGGCGGGCAGCAGCATCGCGATGGTCGCGACCGGGCCGATACCCGGGAGCACGCCGATCAGCGTGCCCAGGATGCAGCCGATCAGGCAGTACAGCAGGTTGGTGAAGGTAAAGGCAACGCCAAAACCCATCGAGAGGTGTTCAACCAATTCCATGATGTGAGCAGCTTTCTTCTCAGCCGGTGATGAAGGTCGGCCAGACCTGGATCTGGAGCTTCAGCGCCCAGATGAATGCGACATAGCTGCCAATGGCCAGCACGGTGGCCAGGATCAGCACGCTGGGCAGCTTGAACTCATGGCCCGCAAGGCTGGAGATGATCACCAGCGCGTAGATGGCGATGATCATGCCCATGGCGGGGACGCCGATGCTCGGCAGGCCGCCGAGCAGGATGCCGAACGCGAGGTTGGCGCCCAGGATGAACACCACCTGCTTCCAGGCCCACTTGCCGATCTTCTCGCCGTCGGTGGTTTCAACGGTGAGCCCGCTGAACATGATCCCGAGGCCGATGAGGGCCATCAGGATGCCGAGCATCAACGGGAAATAACCCGGACCCATGCGGGCTCCGCTGCCCACGGTGTAGGTGGTGGCGCCCCATGCGAACGCCACACCCACCACCGTGAACATCAGGCCCGAGAAAAAGTCTTTCTGACTCTTGATCTTCACGAACAGTCTCCTCGAACAAATTTCGATGCGGGATTGTCGAGTCAGCTTCCGGTCAGCCTGATGTGGATTCCACTAACAAAAGGCCTAGGGATAACCCGAAAGGACTCAGGGTCCTGGGGCGGAAGACTATTCCAGTGGCGGCGTGGCGCTCAGCACTTCCTCGATGGTGGTCACGCCCTCGGCCACGCGCAGCGCGCCGGCCAGCCGCAGCGGGCGCATGCCGTCGATCACGGCCTGGCGGCGCAGCCCGGCGAGGTTGGGCTCCTTGGTCACGTTGCCCTTGAACGCCTCGCTGATGCTCAGCAGTTCGTAGAGGCCCATGCGCCCCATGTACCCGGTCATGCGGCAATCGACGCAGCCCACGGGCTTGTACGCGCGCACCGAGCCCGTGATCTGCCACGGCTTGACGATGGCTTCGAGCTTCTCGCGCGTGACGCTGTCGTCGGGCTGCTTGCAGTTGGGGCACAGCGTGCGCACCAGCCGCTGCGCGAGCACGCCCAGCATTACCGCGTTGATGAGGTACGAGGGCACGCCCAGCTCCATCAGCCGCGTGATGGCGCTCGGCGCATCGTTGGTGTGCAGCGTGCTGAACACGAGGTGGCCGGTGAGCGCGGCCTGCACCGCCATCTCGGCGGTGGCGAGGTCGCGGATTTCGCCGACCATGATGATGTCCGGGTCCTGCCGCATCAGCGCGCGCAGGCCTTCGGTGAAGCCGAAGTCGAGCTGCGGCTGCACCTGCGTCTGGTTGAACGAGGGCTCGATCATTTCGATCGGGTCTTCCACCGTGCTCACGTTGACCTCTTCGGTCGCCACGCGCTTCAACGTGGAGTACAGCGTGGTGGTCTTGCCCGAGCCCGTGGGCCCGGTCACCAGGATGATGCCGTTGGGCCGCGTGACGAGCTGCTCCCAGCGCTGGGCGTCGTGCTGCGCGAAGCCCAGTGCGTCGAGGTCCTTCACGGCGGTGTCGGGGTCGAAGATCCGCATCACCATCTTCTCGCCGAAGGCCGTCGGCAGGGTCGACAGGCGCATTTCGATTTCGTCGCCGCGCATGTTGCGGGTCTTGATGCGGCCATCGAGCGGGCGGCGCTTTTCCACCACGTCCATGCGGCCCAGCAGCTTGATGCGCGCGACCATCGCGTTCATCACGCCCATCGGCATCTGGTAGGCCGGATGCAGGATGCCGTCGATGCGAAAGCGGATCACGCCCTGCTCGCGGCGCGGCTCCAGGTGGATGTCGCTCGCGCGCTGATCGAAGGCGTACTGCCACAGCCAGTCGACCACCTGCACCACGCTCTGGTCGTTGGCGTCGAGCTGCTTGTTGCTCTTGCCGAGCTCCACCAGTTGCTCGAAGCTCGCGCCGCCGGTGTTGCCGCCGGCCTTCTGCGCGGCGCGCACCGACTTCGCGAGCGCGAAGAACTCGGCCGTGTAGCGCTGGATGTCGGCCGGGTTGGCGACCACGCGGCGCACCGCGCGGCGCGACTGGCGCTCGACCTCGGCGATCCAGTCGGTGAGAAAGGGCTCGGCCGTGGCCACCACCACCTCGCTGGGCAGCACCTGCACCGGCAGCACCTTGTGGCGCTCGGCATACGCAGCGCTCATGGTGTCGGCCACCTTGCCTACGTCGACCTTGAGCGGATCGATGCGCAGGTACGTGAGCCCGGCGCGGCCCGCGAGCCATTGCGTGAGCATTTCTAGATCGAGCGGCTTGCCGTCGCCCTCGCGCGTCATGGCCACGTTGGCCAGCCGCACCAGCGGCGCCTGCCGGCTTTCGGCCTGGGCGCAGCGCGCGATGGTTCGCTTGGCCTCCATGGGCGAGATCACGCCGTCGGCAGCCAGCCATTCGATCAGGCGGCGCAGGTCGAGCGGGCCTTCGTGGCGGGCGGCCAGTGGGGCGGGAGCAGAAACAGCGGGAACAACGCTCATGAGCCGGCAGGTCGGGTAAGTGAAATATTCAGGGGCTTGAAGACCCGCAGCCATTTCGGCGCGGGCAAGCTCCAGCGAGTCTGGATCGTTTGGGCGCGCTCGGCAAGCGCCTCGCGCTTCGGGCGGCTCGGCGTGCGCTGCGCGAGCACCACCGTGTTGCCTTCGCGCGTCGGCCTGAACGCCCAGACGGCATCGGCACCGAAGGCCCCGGCGATTTTTTCGAGGCTGCGCTCATAGCTCGACGAGCGGCCGAAGAGGTTGACCGTCATGCAGCCGTCCTCGGTGAGCAGCGCGCGGCAGTCGGCATAGAAGTCTTCGCTGTCGAGCACGGGTGCAGCGGCCTCGTGGTCGTACAGGTCGACTTGCAGCGCATCGACCGTGCCGTGCCATTCGGGCTTGCGGATCTCGGCGGCCGCATCGGCGATCACCACGCGCAGCTTCGGGTCGTCCGGCGGCAGCTTGAACCAGCCGCGGCAGGCCGACACCACCTGCGGATTGAGCTCGATCGCGGTGGTGCGCATGCGCAGGATCTTGCGGCTGAACTTGGTGAGCGTGGCCGCGCCCAGGCCGAGCTGCATCGCGTGGCGGCTGGCCACGGTCTTGCTGTCGGCGAACAGCAGCCAGGCCATCATGCGCTGCACGTATTCGAGTTCGATCTCGAAGGGCGCGTCCAGCTTCATCGAGCCCTGGACCCATTCGGTGCCCAGGTGCAGGTAGCGGATGTCGCCCCAGTCGGAGAAATTGACTTCGGGAAGAACGGCGGGAATTTTGCTGGATGCCATCAGACGAGTTGGTGGGCGGCGAAGACCTCGCGCCAGGCCGCGAGCTTGCGCTCGAAGCTCCACGACGCGTTGGCGGGACTGGTGGAAGGCAGCGGATAGACCGGCACGCCGAGGGTGCGCGTGTGCCGTGCGTGCTTGAAGCTCTCGCCGCCGTTGTGCGCGATGGCCGCGAGCTTTGGCAGGTGCAGCCCGGCGATGTCGTTCGCCACGGGCGCGCGGATGGCCGAATCGAGGCTGCCCTCGCGCTCGCAGGCGCCGTACACGTCCCACACGCCCAGGCCGCGGTCGAGCAGCCACCGGCAGCGCTGCGCGTAGCTGTCTATGTCCGACGGCAAAGGGACTTCGGGCCAGACGGCTTGCAAGATCTTCCAGAACTGGTTTTGGGGGTGTGCATAGTACTGCTGCCGCTCGAGCGACTTGACCCCGGGGAAGCTGCCGAGGATCAGCACGACGGTGGCGGGCGACACGATGGGCGCGAGTCCCGTGAGCAACGTGCTCGCGGCGGTAGCGGATGCGGCGTGTGGATTCATGGGCGGCAATCGTGCCACCGTCCCGCGCGCACTTGCACCGCCCATGAAAAAACCCGCCGAAGCGGGTTTTTTCGCGAAGGCCGAAGCAGGCTTACTTCTTGGCGGCTTCGTTCTCTGCCGTGCCGGGGATCTTCTCGCCGATGGCCTTGCCGGTGCTGCGCATGCCGTCGGCCGCCTTGTGGCCGGCGTTCTCGACGGCTTCGCCGGTCTTGGCGGCTGCCTTCTTGGTGGCGTTGGTGGCCTTCTTGGTCGTGCGCTTGGTGGCCTTCCAGGCCTTCTTGGTGCCGCTCTCGGTGGCCGCGACAGCCTTCTTGGTCGTGCGCTTGGTGGCGTCGACGGCTTCCTTGCCGGTTTCCTTCATCTTCTCGGTGGTGGTGGGCTCGGCCGGGGCCACAGCGGGGGCCGGCGCGGCTGCAGGCGCGGTGGTCTGGGCCACGGCCGACACACCGATGGAGGCGAGTGCCAGTGCGAGGACGACGGGCATGGTGCGAACGAAAGACGTGCTCATGTAAAGCTCCTTGTTGGATGAAGTTTTGAGTGACTGACTTGCCACTGAACCAGCAACGAACTGGTGGCGCTCGAGGATGACAGCAAATCCGCGGCATCTGCCCGCATGCAGGCAGGACGGGGCATTGGCCTACGCCGGGTGCGGCGGGCGCGCCGACATGGCCATGAGATTTTCCAGACGCGGCAGCGCTTCGAGCGCATTCCGGGTGGTGGCTGCGGCCAGCTCGTCAAGGCCGATGCCGCGCAGGCCGGCCACCACTTCGGCGATGCGCGGCAGCTCGGCCGGCTCGTTGCGGCCCTGCGGCTCGCCGGCATCTCGCTGGGCCTGTGTGCGGTACAGCCAGTGCGGCTGGATGTCGGGCGCATCGGTTTCCATCACGATGGATCCAAGCGGCAAAGTGGTGGCCAGCCGCCGCAGCTGCAGCGCGCGTTCGAAGGTCACCGCGCCGCCGAAGCCGAGCTTCAACCCGAGCTCGATGCACGCATGCGCCTGCTGCTCGCTGCCGTTGAAGGCATGCGCAATGCCCTGCCACGGCTTGCCGGCTGCCGTCTGCCGCAGGTGCTTGAGCACCTTGTCGACCGAGCGCCGAACATGGATCAGCACGGGTAACCCGTGCCTGCGTGCCAGTTGCAACTGAGTGTGAAAAAACCGCTCCTGCTTCTCGCCGTCGAGCCCCTCGACGAAGTAGTCGAGCCCGACCTCGCCGACCGCCACCAGCCGCGGGTCGCCGCGCTGCGCGGCCAGCTCGGCATCGAGGGTTTCGAGGTCTTCGTCCTTCGCCTCCCCGGTGCACAGCGGGTGAATGCCCAGCGCGTAGGCATCGCCCTGCGCATGGGCCAGTTCACGCACAGCTGCGAAGTTGAAGGCGGCCACCGCCGGGATCACGCACATCGCCACGCCCCGCGCGGAGGCGCGGGCGCGCAGGACGGGCATCTCGGCACCGAATTCAGGCGCATCCAGGTGGCAGTGGGTATCGACGAAGGTAGCCATCGCGCGATGATGCCCGATGGGATGCGCAGGCGTGGAAAGCGTGCTACTGTGAACTCCTTCACGCGACTTTTTGCCGGAGGTGCTCCGATGCGCAGGCCAGGTGTCTACAGCCATTCGCCCCGCACGCTGCCACCGGCCGCAGACGAGGCGGCCGAACGGGCAGGGGCGCCAGCCTCGCCCGAAGCGGTCGGCGCGGGCCCTGCGCTGCAAGCCGCCCCCGCAAAGAAGACCGGCTGGCAACCCGGCCGCCGCAGCTTCGCGATGCTGGTCGTGCTGTCGGCCGCGCTGGTCACCGGCGCTGCGCTGTGGGTCCCGCGCCCGGGCGCCAAGGCTCTCACGCAGAAAGACATCGACGCGGCCGTGCTGCGCACGCTGCAGACCAACACCCTGCCCTCGCCGGCCGCCAAGGCCGCGGACATCATCCGGCCCTCGGTGGTGCGGGTCGTGAGCTACGGCGAAGAAAAGAACACGCCCGAAGCCAAGATCCAGAAGCGCGGGCGCAACCTCGCCAAGGGCAAGCCGCCCGAAGCCCCCAGCGATGGCGGCACGCCCGGCGAGGTCGAGCGCGGCGTGGGCACGGGCGTGGTGATCGTCGACAAGGGCGTGATCCTGACCAACCTGCACGTGGTCGCGGGCGCCGACAAGATCAAGGTCACCTTCTTCGACGGCCTGGAGGCTGTGGCCACCATCACCGGCGTGCAGCCCGAGAACGACCTTGCCGTGCTGCAGGCGCAGAAGATTCCCGACGACCTGATCCCCGCCACCATGCGCTCGACCGCCGACCTGCGGCCCGGCGACCAGGTGGCGGCCGTGGGCTTTCCGTTCGGCATCGGGCCCTCCGTGTCGGCCGGCGTGGTGTCGGGCCTGAAGCGCTCGTTCCGCTCGCCCGAGGGCAAGCAGGAGCTGGGCAACCTGATCCAGTTCGACGCGGCCGCCAACCCCGGCAATTCGGGCGGGCCGCTGATCAACATGGACGGCGAGGTGCTCGGCATCGTCACCGCCATCCTCAACCCGACACAGCAGCGCACCTTCATCGGCATCGGCTTCGCGGTGCCCATCGAGAACGCCGCGTCCGCCGCGGGTTCGCCGCCGTTCTGACGATTCTTTTTCGAAAGTCCTTCGCATGAGCACAGAGACCGTCAATCCCACGCCCGCCGGCACCGCCGAACTGATGGAGCAGATCCTCTACGAGGTGAAGCGCGTGGTCGTGGGCCAGGACCGCTTTCTCGAGCGCGTGATGGTCGCCATGCTCGCGGGCGGGCATCTGCTGGTCGAGGGCGTGCCGGGCCTGGCGAAGACGCTCACCGTCAAGACGCTGGCCGACACCGTGCGCGGCCAGTTCAAGCGCATCCAGTTCACGCCCGACCTCGTGCCCGCCGACCTCGTGGGCACGCGCATCTACAACCAGAAGACGGGCGAGTTCAGCACCTCGCTGGGCCCGGTGTTCGCCAACCTGCTGCTGGCCGACGAAATCAACCGCGCGCCGGCCAAGGTGCAGAGCGCGCTGCTCGAGGTGATGCAGGAACGCCAGGTCACCATCGCCGGCGAGACGCACAAGGTGCCGCGCCCCTTCCTCGTGATGGCCACGCAGAACCCCATCGAGACCGAGGGCACCTACCCGCTGCCCGAGGCGCAGGTCGACCGCTTCATGATGAAGGTGCTGGTCGACTACCCGAGCGACGAGGAAGAGTTCGTCATCGTCCAGCGCGTGATCGGCCCGCCTGTCAACGCCACGCCGGTCGCCACCACCGAGCAGCTCGCGGCGCTGCAGGCCGAGGCGCGGCGCGTGTATGTCGACCCCTCGCTGATCCAGTACGCAGTGAAGCTGGTGTCGGCCACGCGCACGCCCGAGAAGCATGGCCTGAAGGACCTGCGCCGCTTCATCACCTTCGGTGCCAGCCCGCGCGCCAGCATCAGCCTGACCGAGGGCGCGCGCGCCCTGGCGCTGCTGCGCGGCCGCAGCTATGCGCTGCCGGAAGACATGACGGCGCTGGTGCCCGACGTGCTGCGCCACCGCGTGACGCTTTCCTACGAAGGCCTGTCCGAGGGCCTGACGCCCGACGGCTTGGTCGAGAAGATCATGCGCGCAGTCCCCGCTCCTCCCAAGCCGCTCGAACATGAAAAGCTGGTGGCGTAAGGCCCCCGCGGCCGCGAACGACGAACGGCTCGCCGCAGAAGCCGGTGGGGCCGAGCGCGCGCTGCGCCGGCTCGAATGGACTGTCATTCGCCGCCTCGACGGCCTGCTGCAGGGCGACTACCGCACGCTGATGCGCGGCACCGGCCTCGACCTGGCCGACCTGCGCGAGTACCAGCACCACGACGACGTGCGCCACATCGACTGGAACGTCACGGCGCGGCTGCAGACGCCGCATGTGCGCGTGTTCACCGAAGACCGCGAGATGGCTGCGTGGTTCGTGCTCGACCTGAGCCGCTCGGTCGATTTCGGCTCGGGCCTGAAGGCCAAGCGCGAGGTCTCGGCGGGTTTCGTCGGCGTGCTGGCGCGGCTGCTCACGCGGCACGGCAACCGGGTGGGCGCGCTGGTCTACGGCAGCGATCTCGAAGCGGTGATTCCGCCGCGCACCGGACGGCGCCACGTGCTGCACCTGCTGCACGCGATGGAGAAGCGCGCTGAAAAGGCCGAGGCCGTGCCCACGCAGAAAGGCATGACGCGCCTGGCCGACCTGCTCAAGTCGGCCGCCACGCTGATGCCGCGCCGCTCCACCGTGTTCGTGGTGTCCGACTTCCTGAGCGAGCCCGGCTGGGAGCGCCCGCTCGGCCAGCTGGTGCAGCGCCACGAGGTGATCGCAGTGCGCCTGTTCGACCCGCTCGAACTCGAACTGCCCGACCTCGGCCTGGTGCCGCTGCGCGACGCCGAGACCGGCGAGCAGCTGTGGGTCGACACCCACGACGCGGGCTTTCGCAAGCGCTTCGCGCGCCTGGCGTCGGAACGTGAAACCGCACTGCGCGAGGCACTGGCCAGGGCCGGCGTCGACGCACTCGAACTCTCGACCAATGACGACCTGGTGGAAGCCATCGTTCGTTTCGCCGATCTGCGCAAGCGCCGCGCGCGCATCGGCCCGGCAGGCATGAAGGCGGTGGCAGCATGACTTTTCTCTGGCCTCAATTCCTCTGGCTGCTGGCGGCCCTGCCGCTGCTGATCCTGCTCTACCTCTGGCTGCTGCGCCGCAAGAAGAAGCTGGCGGTGCGCTATGCGAGCCTGTCGATCGTGCGCGAGGCCATTGGCGCCGGGCAGAGCATGCGGCGGCATCTGCCGCCCGCGCTGTTCCTGCTGGCCATGGCCGCGATGCTGGTGGCCGCGGCGCGTCCCATGGCCGTGGTGGTGCTGCCGTCGAACCAGCAGACGATCATCCTGGCGATGGACGTGTCGGGCAGCATGCGCGCGGCCGACGTGCAGCCCAACCGGCTCGTGGCGGCGCAGGAGGCGGCCAAGAGCTTCATCAAGGACCTGCCGCGCAGTGTGAAGGTGGGCATCGTCGCCTTCGCGGGCAGCGCGCAGGTGGCACAGCTGCCCACCACCAACCACGAGGACTTGGTGACCGCCATCGACAGCTTCCAGCTGCAGCGCGCCACCGCCACGGGCAATGCCATCGTGGTGTCGCTGGCCACGCTGTTCCCCGACGCGGGCATCGACGTCGAGCAGTTCAGCGCGCCGAGCCGCCAGCGCGGTGCGGCCATCGACCAGTCGGAGAAGAAGCTCAAGGACTTCACGCCCGTGGCGCCGGGCTCTTTCACCTCGGCCGCGATCATCATGCTGACCGACGGGCAGCGCACCACCGGCGTCGACCCGCTCGACGCGGCCAAGGCCGCGGCCGACCGCGGCGTGCGCATCTACACGGTGGGCGTGGGCACGGTCGACGGCGAGACCATCGGCTTCGAGGGCTGGTCGATGCGCGTGCGGCTCGACGAGGAGACGCTCAAGGCCATCGCCAACAAGACGAACGCCGAGTACTTCTACGCCGGCACGGCGAACGACCTGAAGAAGGTCTACGAGACGCTGAGCTCCAAGCTCACCGTGGAGAAGAAGGAAACCGAGATCTCGGCACTGTTCGCGCTGGGCGCCGCGGTGCTCACGCTGCTGTCTGCGGGGCTGTCGCTGCTCTGGTTCAACCGGATTCTCTAGGCCCGCGCGGCATGGCCGCCGGCGCATCGGGCGACTTGACCGCGCCGATACCTCCCAGGAACAGGTCGGCCACGATCGGCGCGATGGCCGCGTGGTCGAGCCGGCCATCGGGTTTCATCCAGGTGAACATCCAGTTGATCATGCCGAACAGCAGCATGGTCAGCGGCTTGGCGAGGTCGTCGCTCGGTGCGCCGGGGCGCAGCGCAGACACGGCGCGCGCAAAGCCCGCGACCACCTCGCGCTCCTTGTCGAGCACGCGCTCGCGGTCGGCCTCTTCGAGAAAGCGCACGTCGTCGGTCAGCACGCGGTGCGCGTCCTGCGCGCCGGCATATTCCTCGACGATGCGGTAGATGAAGCGGCGCAGGCGCTGCTCGTCGGTGTGCGTCGACGCCTCTTCCTCGGCCACCAGCGCCGCCAGCTTGGAGACGTGCGTCTCCGCGATGCTGATCAGCAGGCTGCTCTTGTCCTTGTAGTAGTGATAGAGCGTCGCCTTCGAGAGCCCGCAGGCCTCGGCCACCTGGTTCATCGAGGTGGCGGGATAGCCGCTGCGTGCGAACAGCTGGGCGGCCTGCGCGAGGATCAGTTCACGCTGGTCGTCGTAGGTGGCGGATCTTCCACGCGGCATCGGTTCTTGTTCCTGGGTTGGACGGTTGTGTTGAGGGCAACGGGCGATCTTGCACGAAGCGCGAACCGGATCAGCCCCGCTTCGTGGCGATGAGCGAGCGCACCTCGGTGGCCGGCAGGCGCGGGCGGTGCGGTTCCACCTGCGCGAGCGGCGCCACTTCATGCAGGCTCGCGAGGCTGCGCACCGTGAGCGCCTGGTAGGTCTGCGTGCCCTCGAGTTTCCAGGCGATCTCGTCCTCGCTCAATTCGCGCTTCACCTTCGCCGGAATGCCCGCGACCAGCGAGCGTGCCGGCACCTTCATGCCGGCCGGCACGAAGGCGCAGGCCGCGACGATGGCCTTCTCGCCGATCTCGGCCTCGTCCATTACCACCGCGTTCATCCCCACCAGCGCGTCGCGCCGCACGATGCAGCTGTGCAGGATCGCACCGTGGCCGATGTGGCCGTTGACCTCGATCACCGTGTCGTTGTCGGGAAAGCCGTGCACGCAGCAGTGGTCCTGCACGTTCGAGCCCTCTTCCAGCACGATGCGGCCGAAGTCGCCGCGCAGGCTGGCGCAGGGACCCACATAGCAGTTCGGGCCGACGATCACGTCACCGATCAGCACGGCCGTGGGGTGCACGTACGCGCTCGGGTCGACGACGGGAATCACGCCGTCGATGGAATAGCTGGGCATTGGGTCGGACTCCTTTTTTCCGTGACTCAGGGTTTGCCCTGAACCAACCCCGCTTGTGCCGGGATGGAGGTCGATCCTAAAATCAACCGAACGGTCGGTCAATAGTGTTTGCACACCGATCCACCCCCACAGAGGATGAAAAAGACACGCCATGCCTGAGCCTTTGGTACTCACCGGCAACGCCGGCACCGTCCGCACGTTGAGCCTCAACCGCCCTGCGGCGCTCAACAGCTTCACGACCGAACTGCATGCGGAGTTGATGGCGGCGCTGGAGGCCGCAGCGCAGGACGAGAGCGTGCGCTGCGTGGTGCTCACGGGCGCCGGCCGCGCCTTCTGTGCCGGCCAGGATCTCGCCGATCCCTCGGTCGCGCCCGACCCGACTCCGGGCGCCGCGCCCAAGGACCTGGGCCACGTCATCTCCACTTATTACGCCCCGCTCGTCGCGCGCCTGCGCTCGATGCCGGTGCCGGTGATCGCCGCGGTGAACGGCGTGGCGGCCGGTGCGGGTGCCAACCTCGCGCTGTGCTGCGACCTCGTGGTGGCGGGACGCTCGGCCAGCTTCATCCAGGCCTTCACCAAGATCGGCCTCGTGCCCGACACCGGCGGCACATGGCTGCTGCCGCGCCTCGTGGGTTCGGCGCGCGCGCTCGGCATCGCGATGCTGGGCGACAAGCTGCCGGCCGAAGAGGCTGCGCGCATCGGCCTGATCTGGCAGTGCGTGGACGACGCGGCGCTGGCCGAAACCGCGGCGGCCCTCGCATCGAAGCTGGCGGCCATGCCGACCCGCGCCCTCGTCGCCACGCGCCAGGCCATGGCCGATGCGCAAGGCATGGACCTGCGGACGGCGCTCGACGAAGAAGCCCGACTGCAGCGCGTCATGGGCAATGCCGACGACTACCGCGAAGGCGTCGAAGCCTTCCGCGCGAAGCGTGCGCCGATGTTCAAGGATCGCTGAGATGAAGCATTGCTTCTTGATCTTTCGCGTTGTGCGTGAGACGGGTGCTTCGGGGCGCGCTCACGCCGGCGGGGTGGCCTGTGCACGCACCCCGAACCCGAACACGCAGCTTCGAGCCAGCTGAAAAAAGATGACCGAATCCACCCGCACTCCTCAACAAACAGCCGAGTACGTCCGCGACGGCATGCTCGCGAACGACAACGCCACGCAGGGCCTCGGCATGCGCATCGTCGAGGTCGGCCCCGGCCAAGCCACCATAGAGATGAAGGTGCGCCCCGACATGCTCAACGGCCACGCCACCTGCCACGGCGGCTTCATGGCCGTGCTGGCCGACTCGACCTTCGCCTTTGCCTGCAACTCGTACAACGAACTGACCGTGGCCTCGGGCTTCTCGATCGACTTCATCGCCCCGGCGCGCGAGGGCGACGTGCTCACCGCGCGCTGCCACGAAGTCTCGAAGGCCGGCCGCACCGGCGTGTACGACACCGAGATCACCAACCAGCGCGGCGAGCGCATCGCGATGTTCCGCGGCCGCTCCTACACCGCCAAGGGCCGCCCCGCCGTTGCCGCCTGAGGAGACAAGACACATGACAGTCAAACGCCCCACCCCCGGCGACCTCGAGCCGATCGAAACCGCGAGCCGCGACGAAATCACCGCGCTGCAGATCCAGCGCCTGCGCACCACGCTGCAGCGCGCCTACGACAACGTGCCCCACTACCGCAAGGCCTTCGACGCCAAGGGCGTGCACCCCGACGACCTGAAGTCGCTCGCCGACCTGTCGAAGTTCCCGTTCACGGTGAAGGGCGACCTGCGCGACAACTACCCCTTCGGCATGTTCGCCGTACCGCGCGAGAAGGTGGCGCGCATCCACGCCTCGTCGGGCACCACCGGCAAGCCGACCGTGGTCGGCTACACGCTGAAGGACATCGACACCTGGGCCGACCTCGTCGCCCGCTCCATCCGCGCCGCGGGTGGGCGGCCCGGCGACATGGTGCACGTGTCGTACGGCTACGGCCTGTTCACCGGCGGCCTGGGCGCGCACTACGGCGCCGAGCGCGCGGGCTGCACCGTCATCCCGATGTCGGGCGGCCAGACCGAGAAGCAGGTGCAGCTGATCCAGGACTTCAGGCCCGACATCATCATGGTCACGCCCAGCTACATGCAGGTGATCATCGAGCAGTTCGAGCGCCAGGGCCTCGACGCGAAAGACAGCTCGCTCAAGGTCGGCATCTTCGGCGCCGAGCCGTGGACCGAGGCCATGCGCCGCGACATCGAGGCCAAGGCAGGCATCGACGCCGTCGACATCTACGGCCTGAGCGAAGTGATGGGCCCCGGCGTAGCCAGCGAATGCGTCGAGAGCAAGGACGGCCCCGTCATCTGGGAAGACCACTTCTACCCCGAGATCATCGATCCCGACACCGGCGAGCTGAAGGCCGACGGCGAGGAAGGCGAACTGGTCTTCACCTCGCTGAGCAAGGAGGCCATGCCCATCGTGCGCTACCGCACGCGCGACCTCACGCGCCTGCTGCCGCCCACCTCGCGTTCGTTCCGCCGCATGGGCAAGATCGTCGGGCGCAGCGACGACATGATGATCATCCGCGGCGTCAACGTCTTCCCCACGCAGGTGGAAGAGATCGTGCTCGCGCACAAGGCGCTGTCGGGCCTCTACCAAGTGCACGTGAGCCGCGCCGACAAGCTCGACCAGGTCGAGGTGCACTGCGAACTCAACCAAGCCGACGCAGCATCGGCGGACCGCACCGCCATCGGCGAATGGGTGCAGCACCGCGTGAAGACGCTCATCGGCATTTCCACCCGCGTGGTGGTCCATGCGCCCAACGAGATGGAACGCACCCAGACCGGCAAGGCCCGCCGCGTGATCGACACGCGCCCGCGCTGAACGCATCGCTTCCCTGCAAGAACACCACAGATGACATTGAATTTCCGACCGATCGCCCTCGCCTGCATCGCCCTGGCGCTGGCCGGCTGCGCCGCCACGACGCCTGCGCCCACCGGCAAGGTCACTATCAAGCGCGACAGCTACGGCGTTCCGCACGTGTACGCCAACGACGTGCGCGGCCTGTTCCACGGCTTCGGCTATGCCGTGGCCGAAGACCGGCTGTACCAGATGGAAATGGCGCGCCGCGCGGTGCTCGGCACCGTGTCGGAAGTGATGGGCCCGGCCTACGTGGCGCTCGACAAGGGCAGCCGCGCGGGCTTCACCCCGGCCTCGATCCGCGCGCAGATGGACAAACTGTCGAGCGACGACAAGGCAATCTTCGACGGCTATGCCGCCGGCTTCAACGCCCGCGTCAACGAGGTGCTGGCGGCGCAGGCGACCCTGCTGCCCAAGCAGTTCAACGACGCTGGCTTCAAGCCCAAGGCCGACTGGACGGGTTACGACGTGGCCATGATCTGGGTCGGCACCATGGCCAACCGCTATTCCAACGTGAGCAGCGAAGTCGCCAACCTGCGGCTGCTGGAGCAACTGCGCAAGGCACGCGGCGATGTCGCCGGCCGCCAGTTGTTCGACCAGATCCGCTGGGTCGAGGACCCGCTGGCGCCGACGACCGTGCCACGCACCGGAGCGCGCGGCCAGACCCTGACGCAGCCGGCCGGCGATGACGCCGTTGCGCGCCTCTCACCCGTCTCGCCCGAACTGCTGGTTGCGAGCAGCGAGATCGATGCTGCCCGTCGAGGCGTCGCCGAACCCTGGACACGCCCGATCGCCAGCAATCTCTGGATCGCCGGCCCGTCGAAGACCACCGACGGCAGCGCCGTCCTCATCAACGGCCCGCAGTTCAACTGGTTCAACCCCTCGTACGTGTTCGGCATCGGCCTGCATGGCGCGGGCTTCGACGTGACCGGCAACACGCCGTTCGCGCATCCGGTCGTGCTCTTCGGCACCAACGGCAAGATCGCCTGGGGCGCAACCGCCGGGCCGCTGGACGTGAACGACATGTACCAGGAGAAGCTCAACCCGGCCAACCCGTACGAGTACCGCTTCAACGGCGCAATGCGCCCGATGACGAAGCGCACCGAGGTCATCAAGGTCAAGGGCCAGCCCGACCAGAGCCTGGACATCTACTCGACGGTGCATGGCGTCGTCACCAACTTCGACATTCCCAACGGCACCGCCTATTCGATGAAGCGCAGCTGGGATGGCTACGAGCTCGAATCCCTGCTCGGCTGGATCCACTCGATGCAGGCGACGAACTGGGATCAATGGCTTGCGCAAGCCTCGCGCGTGGCCATCACCATCAACTGGTACTACGCCGATACCAGCGGCAACATCGGCTATGTCTCGCCCGGCCGCCTGCCGATCCGGCCGGCCACGCAGGACATCCGCCTGCCCGCAGTCGGCGACGGCTCGATGGAATGGCTCGGCATCCGGCCCTTCAGCGAAGACCCGAAGGTCTTCAACCCGGCTCAGGGCTATGTCGCCAACTGGAACAACCAGTCGGCACCCGGCGCGGTGAGCGACGGCGGCAACTACTCGGTGGTCGACCGCGTGCGCGAATTCACCGCGCGGCTCGAGGCCAAGCCGAAGTTCACGGCCGACGAACTGTGGGCCCTGAACCGCGCCACCGCCTACTCCGACACCAACGCGCGCTACATCGTGCCCTTCGCCGTCGAGGCAACCCGCAACCTGCCGGCCAACGATCCGGCACGGCGCGCAGCGCAGATGCTGGCCGGCTGGAACATGCTCAACGAAGACCCCGCCGAGCGCGGCGTATACGACAGCCCGGCCACCACGCTGATGATGCATTGGCTGCCCATCCTCTACAAGAAGGTGCTGGCCGACGACCTGCCGCCCGCAGTCTTCGCTGCCTACGCGGGCAACGGCTATGCCGGCGAAACCCAGGTTGCGAGCATCCGCCCGGGCAACGGCCTGAAGCTGGTCTACAACGCCCTGCTCGGCCCCAGGGCCGGCGTGCCGCAGACCTTCGACTTCTTCAACGGCGAAGACAAGAACGCGGTGCTGCGCGCCACGCTGGCCCAGGCCATGGCCGAGCTGCAGCAGCGCCTTGGCAGCGACACCTCGAAATGGCGCACGCCGGTGGTCAAGCATGCCTTTCTCACCAGCAATTTCATCGGCGCGCCCCAGGCCGGCGCCGACGAGCTGCTCACGCTGCCGAGCTTCATGAACCGTGGCTCCCAGAACGACAAGGTGGTGCTGGGCGCCAAAGGCGTCACGCTGTGCACCGCAGCGCCGCCCGGCCAGAGCGGCTTCGTTGCGCCCGATGGCCGCAAGTCGGCGCACTACGCAGACCAGATGGTGCTGTTCAAGGACTTCGGATGCAAGGCCGAGGCATTGACGCCGACCGAGGTGGACCGTCGGGCCGAGTCGACGAAACAGTTGAGCTATTGAGCGCCAATCCGGCGCACCATCCCACTCACCCTCAAGGAGAACCGCGATGTACACACAAGCCATGGACACCATGGGCAAGGACGCAGGCGACGGCAAACAGAAGGCCGTGCGCTCCGCCGAGGAAATGCGGCTCGAGGAACGCTTCGACGCGCACATCGACGCCGGCGACTTCATCGAGGCGAAGGACTGGATGCCCGAGCACTACCGCAAGACGCTGGTGCGGCAGATCAGCCAGCACGCGCACTCGGAAATCGTCGGCATGCTGCCCGAAGGCAACTGGATCAGCCGCGCGCCCACGCTCAAGCGCAAGGCCATCCTGCTGGCCAAGGTGCAGGACGAGGGCGGCCACGGCCTCTACCTGTATGCCGCGGCCGAAACGCTGGGCACCTCGCGCGACCAGATGTTCGAGGCGCTGCACAGCGGCAAGGCCAAGTACAGCTCGATCTTCAACTACCCCACGCTGACCTGGGCCGACATGGGCACCATCGGCTGGCTGGTGGACGGCGCGGCCATCATGAACCAGGTGCCGATCTGCCGCTGCTCGTACGCGCCGTATGCGCGCGCCATGATCCGCATCTGCCGCGAGGAGAGCTTCCACCAGCGCCAGGGCTACGAAGCCCTGCTGACCATGATGACCCACGGCACCGAGGCGCAGAAGGCGATGGTGCAGGACGCGGTCAACCGCTGGTGGTGGCCGTCGATCATGATGTTCGGCCCGCCCGACGACCAGTCGCCCAACAGCGCGCAGTCGATGCGCTGGGGCATCAAGCGCTTCAGCAACGACGAGCTGCGTCAGAAGTTCGTCGACGCCACCGTGGAGCAGGCGCGCATCCTCGGCGTGACCCTGCCCGACCCCGACCTGAAGTGGAACGAAGAGCGCCAGGCGCACGACTTCGGCGCGATCGACTGGAGCGAGTTCTGGCGCGTGATCGGCGGCGACGGCCCCTGCAACCGCGAGCGCCTTCAGGCCCGTGTCGACGCCTGGGAAGAAGGCGCGTGGGTGCGTGAAGCCGCCATGGCCCACGCCAACAAGCAACCGATGAAGGAAGCAGCATGAGCACCGATACCAGCAAGCAAGAGTGGCCCCTGTGGGAAGTGTTCGTGCGCAGCAAGGCCGGGCTCGATCACAAGCACTGCGGCAGCCTGCACGCGGCCGATCCGAAGATGGCGATCCAGATGGCGCGCGACGTGTACACGCGCCGCCAGGAAGGCAGCAGCATCTGGGTGGTGCGCTCCGACCAGATCGTGGCGAGCGACCCGGGCGACAAGGACATGTTCTTCGACCCGGCGGAAGACAAGGTGTATCGCCACCCGACCTTCTACGCGCTGCCCAAGTCGGTCGACCACATGTGAGCAAGGCCAGGACCATGCAAGCATCGATCGAACTGAACCGCACGCCCGCCGTGCAATACCTGCTGCGCATCGGCGACACCTGCCTCGTGCTCGCGCAGCGCCTGGGCGAATGGTGCGGCCATGCGCCCGTGCTGGAGGAAGACATCGCGATGGCCAACATTGCGCTCGACCTCGTCGGCCAGGCGCGCGCGCTGCTGACACACGCAGGCCGCATCGAAGGCCGCGAGCACGACGAAGACCAACTCGCCTACCTGCGCGACGAGCGCGACTACTTCAACCTCACCATCGCCGAACTGCCGCGCGGCGACTTCGCCTTCGCCGTGGTGCGCAACACCATGGTGTCGACACTGCTCAAGCTGCTGTGGCAGCGCCTGGCCGCATCGAACGACCCCGAAGTGGCTGCCATCGCCGGCAAGGCCGTGAAGGAAGCGCGCTACCACCAGCAGCATTCGGGCGACTGGGTGGTGCGGCTGGGCGACGGCACCGACGAATCGCGCCGCCGCACCGAAAAGGCGCTCAAGCAGCTATGGCTCTACATGCCCGAGCTCTTCTTCAGCGACGCGGTCGATGCCGAAGCCGGCGCCAGCGGCCTCGGTCCGGCGTGGAGCGAACTGCGCGACCCCTGGCTCGCCGAAATGCAACAGGTGCTCGACGCCGCCGGCCTCGCCATGCCGAAGGAAGCCGCCTTCCGCAGCACCGGCAAGCACGGCGTGCACAGCGAGCACATGGGCTACATCCTCGCGGAGATGCAGCACCTGCAACGCAGCTTTCCCGGGGGGGTGTGGTGAACGCCCTCGCCTCCCGCGTCGACGCGGCATGGGCCGTGCTGCACACGGTGCCCGACCCCGAGGTGCCGGCCGTGTCGGTGTGCGACCTCGGCATCGTGCGCGACGTGATCGAGCATGACGACGGGTTGGAGATCGTGCTCACGCCGACCTACTCCGGCTGCCCCGCCACCGAGGCCATCGAGCACGACGTGCTGGCCGCCATCGAGCAGGCCGGCCTGGGCCGTGCGCGCGCAACCCTGCGCCGTGCGCCCGCCTGGACCAGCGACTGGATCAGCGACGAGGGCCGCGCCAAGCTCAAGGCCTACGGCATCGCGCCGCCCGCGCACCTGAACGCCGAGCAGGCCGCCAGCACCGCCATGCCCATCAAGCTCTTCGGCCGCATCGCCGGCGAGCGCATCGCCTGCCCGCGCTGCGCGAGCGAGCGCACCGAGCGGCTTTCCGCATTCGGCTCCACCGCCTGCAAGGCCCTGTACCGCTGCATGGCGTGCAAGGAGCCTTTCGAACACTTCAAACCCTTCTGAGACTCCCCCGCGATGAGCACCCTCTTCCATCCCCTGCGCGTGAAGGCCATCGAGCCCGACACGGCCGAGGCCGTCGTCGTCTCGTTCGAAGTGCCCATCGACCTGCAGCAGGTCTTCGGCTTCACGCAGGGCCAGTACCTCACGCTGCGCCACGACATCGACGGCCAGGACCTGCGCCGCTCCTATTCGATCTGCGCCGGCCTCGACGATGGCGAGCTGCGCGTCGGCGTGCGCAAGGTGCGCGGCGGCGTGTTCTCCAACTGGATCAACGCCCATCTGCAGCCGGGCGACACCCTGCAGGTGATGGCGCCGCAGGGCCGCTTCTTCGTGCCCATCGAGCCGGCTTCGGCACGCCACCACGTCGGCATCGCGGGCGGCAGCGGCATCACGCCGATCCTGTCGATCATGAAGACGGTGCTGGCGCGCGAGCCGCGAAGCCGCTTCACGCTGATCTACGGCAACCGCCAGCTGCAGTCCACGATGTTCAAGGAAGAAATCGAGGACCTGAAGAACCGCTACATGACGCGGCTTGTGCTGCAGCACGTGTTCTCCGACGAGCACACCGATTCGCCGCTGGGCTTCGGCGTGATGAACCGCGAGAAGATCGGCGAGTTCCTGGCGTCGGTGGTGCCTGCGAAGACGATCGACCATGTCTATGTCTGCGGCCCGTTCCAGATGAACGACGAAGCCGAGGCCGCGCTGCTGGCCGCCGGCGTGCCCGAGGAACGCATCCACATCGAACGCTTCGGCGTGGCGCTGCCTTCGGCCACGCAGGTCGGCGCGGTGGTGCACGAGGCGCAGCCCGGCGACGCCAGGCAGGCGCGCATCGTCATCGTGCGCGACGGGCTGCAGCGCGAGATCACCTACACCGAAGGCCAGCCGAGCATCCTCGATGCGGCTTCGGCCGCTGGGCTCGAAGTACCGTTCTCGTGCACCTCCGGCGTGTGCGGCACCTGCCGCGCCAAATGCGTGGACGGGGAAGTCCGCATGGAAAGAAACTTTGCGCTCGACAAGAATGAAGTGGCAGCAGGTTTCGTGCTGACCTGCCAGGCACACCCCCTGACCGAACGCGTCACGCTCTCATTCGACGAGCGCTAGAACTTCAAATATTTTTCAACCGGAGACAAGACCAATGAAACTCTTCTTCAAGCCCCTGCTGATCGCCGCGCTGTGCGCCACCGCCGCCGCGGCGTGGGCCGACGTCAATGTCGGCGTGACGCTCTCGGCCACCGGCCCGGCCGCCTCGCTCGGCATTCCGGAGAAGAACACCATCGCGCTGATGCCCAAGACCATCGGCGGCCAGAAGATCAACTACATCGTGCTCGACGACGCTTCGGACACCACCGCGGCCGTGGCCAACACGCGCAAGCTCATCGCCGAGAACAAGGTCGACGTCGTGCTGGGCTCCACCACCACGCCCAACTCGCTGGCCATGATCGACGTGGCGAGCGAAGCCAAGGTGCCGATGATCTCCATCGCCGCTTCGGCCCGCATCATCGAACCGATGGACGCCAAGAAGAAGTGGGTGTTCAAGACGCCGCAGAACGACATCATGATGTCGCTCGCCATCGCCGAGCACATGGCCGCCAACGGCGTGAAGACCGTGGCCTTCATCGGCTTCTCCGACGCATACGGCGAAGGCTGGTCGGAAGAATTCGCCAAGGCCGCTGCGCTGAAGAAGATCACTATCGTGGCCAACGAGCGCTACTCCCGCACCGACACCTCGGTGACGGGCCAGGCGCTGAAGATCATGGCCAGCAAGGCCGACGCGGTGCTGGTCGCGGGCTCGGGCACACCGGCCGCGCTGCCGCAGAAGACGCTCAAGGAACGCGGCTACGCCGGCAAGATGTACCAGACGCACGGCGTGGCGAACGCCGACTTCCTGCGCGTGGGCGGCAAGGACGTGGAAGGCACCTTCCTGCCCGCCGGCCCCGTGCTGGTGGCCGAGCAGCTGCCCGCCAGCAACCCGGTGAAGAAATCTGCGCTGGCTTACGTCGGCGCCTACGAGGCCGCCTACGGCAAGGGCACCGTGTCGACCTTCGGCGCACACGCCTGGGACGCCGGCCTGCTGATGACCTCGGCCGTGCCCGTCGCACTGAAGAAGGCGCAGCCCGGCACGCCGGAATTCCGCGCCGCGCTGCGCGATGCGCTGGAGCAGGTCAAGGAAGTGTCGGGCGCGCACGGCGTGTTCAGCATGACCGAGAAGGACCACCTGGGTCTCGACCAACGCGCCCGCGTGATGGTGAAGATCGAGAACGGCGCCTGGAAATACCAGCCCTGATGTCTTCGCTCCCTCCCCCAAAAGGGGGATGGAGCAACACAAGGCAGCGCAACTGACGGCGCTTGTGCCTGACCCTGATTCGATACACGGGCCAAACCCGAAGGTTTCTTTTATGGATTTGCAGATCGCCCTGCTCTTGGGGCAGGACGGCATCGTCAACGGTGCCGTCTACGGTTTGATGGCGCTCGCACTGGTGCTGGTGTTTTCAGTCACGCGCGTCATCTTCATTCCCCAAGGTGAGTTCGTCGCCTTCGGGGCGCTCTCTATGGCGATGCTGCAGGCTGGCCGTGTGCCGGCCACGCTGTGGCTGCTGCTGGTGCTGGCAGTCGCGGTGCTGCTGGTGGAAATCTGGCGCTGGAAGCGCGGCGCGGTGGTCGACTGGGCCTCCGCGCTCGCATGGTGCGTGGTGTTGCCGGCGGCGGCCGCCGCGCTGGTGCTGCTGCTCAAACCCACGTCGATGACGGGCCAAACGCTCACCACGCTGCTTCTCATCATGCCGCTCGGCCCCCTGCTCTACCGCCTGGCCTACCGGCCGCTGGCGGACGCCAACGTGCTGATGCTCCTGATCGTCTCGGTCGCGCTGCACGGTGTGCTGGTCGGGCTGGGCCTGCTGTTCTTCGGCGCCGAAGGCTCGCGCACCGCGGCGTTCTCCGAAGCGCGCCTCGACATCGGCGGCATTCCAGTCGGCGGACAGTCGCTGGTGGTGGTCGGCGTCACGCTGCTGCTGGTGATTGCCATGTTCCTGTTCTTCGGCCGCTCGATGATCGGCAAGGCGCTGCGTGCCACCGCCATCAACCGGGTGGGCGCGCGGCTGTCGGGCATTCCGACCGAGCTCTCGGGCGACCTGAGCTTCGCGCTCGCAGCGCTCATCGGCGCCGTCTCGGGACTGCTGATCGCACCGATCACCACGGTGTATTACGACACCGGCTTTCTCATCGGCCTGAAGGGCTTCGTCGCCGCCATCGTCGGCGGGCTCGCGAGCTATCCGCTGGCGCTGGCCGGCGCGCTGCTGGTGGGACAGCTCGAAGCATTCGCCTCGTTCTGGGCCAGCCCGTTCAAGGAGGTGCTGGTCTTCACGCTGATCATTCCGGTGCTGTGGTGGCGTTCGCTCCACAGCCGCCACGTGGAGGACGAAGAATGAGCGCGTCTTCGAATCCCGCGACACTGAACACCCCGCCCGAAGGCAAGCCGCTGGTCACGCCGCGCCAGCTCACGCTGGCGTGCGTGGTGCTGCTGGCGCTGGCCTGGGGCTTCCTGCCCGAATTCACGGTCTCGGTGCTCAGCAACATCGGCCTGTATGCGCTGGTCGCGGCCGGGCTGGTCATGCTCACCGGTGTGGGTGGCATGACCTCTTTCGGGCAGGCCGCGTTCGTCGGCATGGGCGCCTACGCCACCGCATGGATCTGCACGTCGCCCACTGCTGCCGCCTGGCTGGGTGGCGCGGTCGGCCCTGCGCTGCTGCCGTGGGCCGGCCTGCTGCTGGGCCTGGCGTTCACCTTCGCGCTGGCCTGGATGCTCGGCGCGGTCACGCTCAAGCTGTCGGGCCACTACCTGCCGCTGTGCACCATCGCCTGGGGCCTGAGCCTGTACTACCTGCTGGGCAACATGGACTTCCTCGGCGGGCAGACCGGCATCACGGGCGTGCCGCCGCTGGTGGTGGCGGGGCTATCGCTGGCCACGCCGCGCGCGCTCGGCGTCGTGATCTGGGCGGTGCTGCTGCTGGCGCTCTGGGCGCTGCACAACCTGCTCGATTCCCGCGAAGGCCGCGCCATCCGCGCACTCAAGGGCGGGCGGCTGATGGCCGAGTCGATGGGCGTCGACACGGCGCGCCACCGCATCAAGCTGTTCGTGCTGGCCGCGCTGCTCGCGGCGGTGTCGGGCTGGCTCTATGCGCACCTGCAGCGATTCGTGAACCCAACGCCCTTCAACCTGAACATCGGCATCGAGCTGCTGTTCATGGCAGTGGTCGGCGGCGCGGGCCACCTGTGGGGTGCGGTGCTGGGTGCGGCGCTGATCACGCTGCTGAAGGAAAAGCTGCAGGACGTGCTGCCCTCGCTGCTCGGCAGCAGCGGCAACTTCGAGGTGATCGTGTTCGGGCTGCTGATGCTCTTCGTGCTGCAGCGTTTTTCCGACGGCCTGTGGCCCACGCTGGCGCGCATCACGCGCCGCTGGGTGCGCAACGATGCGGCGCGCAAGGCGCCAGCTCTCGCATCGAAGGCGCCGACCGTGCAGCTCGCGCAGCGCACGCTGCCCGCGAGTGGCGAACTGCTGCTGCAAGCCAGCGACGTGAGCAAGCGATTCGGCGGGCTCGTGGCCAACAACGCGATTTCGATGACGCTGAAGGCCGGCGAGATCCATGCGCTGATCGGCCCGAACGGCGCCGGCAAGAGCACCTTCTTCAACATGATCTCGGGCGTGGACGATCCGACCTCGGGCGAGGTGAAGCTCGCCGGCCAGCCGATGGCGGCCAAGCCTTCGCGCGCCTTCGCCGCGCTGGGCCTGGGCCGCACCTTCCAGCACGTGCGCCTGCTCGGACAGCGCAGCGTGGCCGAGAACGTCGCGCTCGGCGCGCACCTGCGTGCGAAGCGTGGCTGGCTCGCCGCGATGCTGCGGCTGGACCGTGCCGAAGAAGCCGCGCTGATGGCCGAGGCCCGCAGGCAGATCGAACGCTGCGGCCTCGGCGCGCATGCCGACACGCCCGCGGCATCGCTCTCGCTCGGCCAGCAGCGCGTGGTCGAAATCGCCCGCGCGCTCGCCGGCCAGCCCTCGGTGCTGCTGCTCGACGAACCGGCGGCCGGCCTGCGCCATCTTGAAAAGCGCGCGCTCTCGGTGCTGCTGAGCCAGTTGCGCGCCGAGGGCCTCGGCATCCTCGTGGTGGAACACGACATGGAGTTCGTAATGAACCTCGCCGACCGCATCACGGTGCTCGAATTCGGCACCGTCATCGCCACCGGCACGCCGGCCGAAGTGCAGGCCAACCCGCGCGTGCTTGAAGCCTACCTCGGCGGCGCGGACGACGAACTGCTGGAAGACGCCCGATGAGCCATCCTTTGCTTCAACTCGACGGCTTCTGCGTCGCCTACCGCACCGTGGAAGCGGTGCACAGCGTGCGCCTGCAGGTGAACGAGGGCGAGATCGTCACCGTGATCGGCCCCAATGGCGCCGGCAAGACCACGCTGCTGTGCGCCGCCATGGGCCTGCTGCCTTCCACCGGCCAGCTGATGCTGGACGGCGAGCGCGTCGCGCGCCCCAGCGTCGAGACCATGGTGGCGCGCGGCGTCGCACTGGTGCCCGAGCGGCGCGAGCTGTTCGGCGAGATGTCGGTGGAAGACAACCTGCTGCTCGGCGGCTTCTACCAGTGGCGCAAAGGCAAGCGCGACCAGCGCGCGCGCATGGACGAGATCTTCGGGATCTTCCCGCGCCTGCGCGAGCGCCGCCCACAGCTGGCTTCCACGCTTTCGGGCGGCGAACGCCAGATGCTGGCCATTGGCCGCGCGCTGATGGCGCGGCCGCGTTTGCTGATGCTCGACGAACCCTCGCTGGGCCTCGCCCCGCTGGTGGTGCGCGAGGTGCTGCGCGTGGTGTCGCAGCTGCGCAGCCATGGCGTGTCGGTGCTGCTGGTCGAGCAGAACGCCCGCGCCGCGCTGCAGGTGGCCGACCGCGCCTACGTGCTGGAGATGGGCGCCGTGGCGCTCGAAGGCAAGGCGCGCGACCTGCTGCACGACCAGCGGATCATCGATACCTACCTGGGTATCGGCAAGAAAGAGTGACCTGAATTCCTCCCTCCCCCTCTGGGGGAGGGCCGGGGTGGGGGCATGCGGCCTCCACCTCCACGCCGCCTGAATCGGGGGACAGGCCCCCATCCCAGCCTTCCCCCAGAGGGGGAAGGAGCAACACGGAAAGGACATTGCCCATGACCACCACCCTCCAAAGCTACATCGCCGGCCGCTGGATCGGCCAGCAGGCCGCCCAGCAACTGCGCAGCGCCGTCAACGGCCAGCCCGTGGCAGCCACGCACGCCGAGGCCATCGACTTCGCCGAAGCGCTGCAGTACGCGCGCCGCACCGGCATTCCCGCGCTGATGGCGCTCGACTTCCAGCAGCGCGCCGAGCGCCTGAAGGCGCTGGCCAAGTACATCGCCGCGAACAAGGAAACGCTCTACGCCATCTCGGCCCACACGGGCGCCACGCGCGCCGACAGCTGGATCGACATCGAAGGCGGCGCCGGCACGCTGAGCGCCTATGCCGGCATCGGCACCAACGAGCTGCCCTCCGGCAACCTCGTGCACGAGGGCCCGGCCTTCCCGCTCGGCAAGAAGGGCGGCTTCGCGGGCACGCACATCCTGGTGCCGCGCGGCGGCGTGGCGGTGCATATCGATGCGTTCAATTTCCCGGTGTGGGGCCTGCTCGAGAAGTTCGCGCCCAGCTTCCTCGCGGGCATGCCCTGCATCGGCAAGCCGGCCACGGCCACCAGCTACCTCACCGAGGCGCTGGTGCGGCTCATCGTGCAGTCGGGCATCCTGCCGGCGGGCGCGCTGCAGCTCGTCATCGGCGGCACGGGCGACCTGCTCGACCGGCTCGAAGGGCCCGACGTGGTCACCTTCACCGGTTCGGCCGACACAGCGGCCAAGCTGCGCGTGCACCCGAACATCGTGCGCCAGTCGATCCCGTTCAATGCCGAGGCCGACTCGCTCAACTGCGCGATCCTCGCGCCCGACGTGACGCCGGACGACGAGGAGTTCGATCTCTTCGTGAAGGAAGTGGCGCGCGAGATGACGACCAAGGCCGGCCAGAAGTGCACGGCCATCCGCCGCGCGATCGTGCCGCGCCGGCACCTCGATGCGGTGGCCGAGCGGCTGCGCGCGCGGCTCGCGAAGACAGTGGTCGGCGATCCCTCGCGCGAAGAGGTGCGCATGGGCGCGCTCGCCTCGCGCGACCAGCAGGCCGACGTGGCCGCGCGTGTCGCCACGCTGCTGCAAGGCGCCGAGCTGGTCTACGGCGAGCGCGACGGCTTCTCGCCGATTGGCGAGGGCGTGGCCGATGGCGCGTTTTTCGCGCCTACGCTGCTGCTGAGCCGCAAGCCGCTCGAGCACGACGCTGCACACGATGTGGAGGCCTTCGGCCCCGTCAGCACGCTGATGCCCTACGAGGGCATCGACGAAGCACTGGCGCTGGCTGCGCGCGGCCGCGGCAGCCTCGTCGGCACGCTGGTCACGCGCGACCCCGCCATCGCGGCCAAGGCCATTCCGGTGGCTGCCGCGTGGCATGGCCGCCTGCTCGTGCTCGACCGCGAGGCCGCCGCCGAATCGACCGGCCACGGCTCGCCGCTGCCACAGCTCAAACACGGCGGCCCGGGCCGCGCGGGCGGCGGCGAAGAGCTCGGCGGCCTGCGCGCGGTGAAGCACTACCTGCAGCGCGCCGCGGTGCAAGGCTCGCCCACCATGCTCGCCGCCATCACCGGCGAACACGTGCGCGGCGCGGCCGTGCGCGAGAGCGAGGTGCACCCCTTCCGCCGCTACTTCGAGGACCTGCGCATCGGCGACTCGCTGCTCACGCACCGCCGCACCGTGGGCGAGGCCGATATCGTCGCCTTCGGCGGCATCTCGGGCGACTACTTCTACATGCACTTCGACGAGGTGGCGGCCAAGGAATCGCCCTTCGGCAAGCGCATCGCGCACGGCTACTTCGTGCTGTCGGCCGCGGCAGGCCTGTTCGTGTCGCCGTCGCCGGGCCCGGTGCTCGCCAACTACGGCCTGGACACGCTGCGCTTCACCAAGCCCGTGGGCATCGGCGACACCATCCAGGCGCGCCTGACCTGCAAGCGCAAGATCGACCGCAACAGGAAGGACGCGAGCGGCCAGGGCCAGGGCGTGGTCGCATGGGACGTGGAGGTGACCAACCAGGACGGCGAGCTGGTCGCCAGCTACGACATCCTGACGCTGGTTTCCAAGAAACCCGAAGCGGCGGCCTCCTGACGCACCGGAAAGCGCCCAAGGCCGTGTAAATTCGCCCGCCATGCTCTTCTGGCTCCAGCTCTTCCTATTCGTCGCCGGCACCGCGGCGCTGCTGTACGTGTCGCGCGGCCCGCTGAGCCGGCCCGGCTCGCACGGCTTCTACCGCTTCTTCGCGTGGGAATGCATGCTGGTGCTGGTCGTGGTGAACCTGCCCGTGTGGCATGACGATCCGTTTTCGGCGAGGCAGATCGTCTCCTCGCTCTTCTTCGTGCTGTCGATCTGGCTGCCGATCCACGCGGTGCGGCTGCTGAAGGCGCAGGGCAAGCCGACCGAGGCGCGCAGCGACGACCCCGCTCTGTATGGTTTCGAGAAAACCTCGTCCATCGTCACCACCGGCGCCTTCCGGTACATACGACATCCGATGTACACGGCACTGATGCTGCTGGCCTGGGGCGCCTTCCTCAAGCAGTTCACCTGGCTCACGCTGGCACTGGTGCTCGCGGCCACGGTGCTGCTGTTCCTGACTGCCCTGCGCGACGAGAAGGAATGCATCGCGCATTTCGGCGACGCCTACCGCGCTTACATGCGCGGCACGCGGCGCTTCATTCCGTTCGTGCTCTAGGGTCTGTCATCGATCAAACGCCCTCGCGCTGGCCCCGCCATGCGGTGGATGTGCGGAGGGCGGCGCTGCCCATGGTCACCCATGGGCAAGCCGGCCGACAAAGCAGACGCCGTATGGCGGGGCCAGCCGGGAGGGAACCCCTGCTGCAGGGGTTCGCGAGGGCGTTTGATTGATGACAGACCCTAGGGTCCGTTCACACGCGCGTCATGCACTACCTTGCGGGATGCTGACCCGCGTGCTCAGGTTCCGTTCACAAGAGCGGCCTAGCATTCGCGCATGCTGTTCGCACGCATCCGCCGTTTCGCCGAAACGCACCACAGGGCGTGGTGCGTCGCAGGCGTTCTGCTGATCTTCCTGCAGCCCTTCATCGCGGTCCATTTCCGCTGCGACGGCCTGGAAGACGAGCCGATGCTGCGGGTGCGCAGCGCCAGCGACACCACCCAATTCGAAGCCGACGACCGCGCGGACCATCCGTCCGACCGCGAGACCACCGTGTTCGCCCAGGCGCCAGCAAGCATCGACCACCCCGACGCCTTCGGCTCCGCGCTGGACACGCTGATGGCGATGGTGCTGGCGCTGCTGCCGCTTGCCATTGCAGTCGCGCGGCTGGCAGTGCCCATCGTGCGCAAAGCGATCGAATACGTGCCGCCGCACGGCGGTGCGCCACCCCCCGCGCAACCCTGGCGGCGCCTGCCGCCCACTGCCGCACCACCTTCCGGGATCTGAGACGCGACGCCTCGCGCGTCGGACCGTCCGCTGCGTCGCGCAGCGGGCTCTCTCGTCCCGTCGAAAGGTTTGACCATGTCCGGTTCTCGCTGTTGCGCACCCCTCACCGGCTGCTGCTGCACGCCCATTGTTTTCTCCCGTCCATCGAGGGTGGCGCCATGAACGCGCTCAACCTCACGCTCTTCCAATGGCTCGCAGCCGGCAGCCAGCCGACGCCGTGGGTGCTGTCCGTGGCCTCGGCCCTCGCGCTCTGGGGCAGCTGGCTGAGTGCCGGTGTGGTCGCCGTGGCACTGTGGCGGCATCGCGCCGACCGGCCCTACCTGTGCATCGTCGCGGCGCTCGCGGGCCTCGCCTCCATGGCCTCGCACGCGATCTCGCTGTCGCTCAACATGCCGCGCCCCTTCGTGCTGGGGGTGGCGCCGTCGTACATCGAGCATGCGAGCCGCGGGTCTCTGCCCAGCACGCACGCAACAGTGATGTTCCTGGTGGCGCTGGCCTTCCTGCTGCGTCCCAGCCTGCGCAGGCTTGGGGCACCGCTGCTGGCGCTGGCGACCCTCACCGGGTGGGCGCGCGTGTACGTGGGCGTTCATTTCCCGCTCGACATCGCCGCAGGCCTGCTGCTCGCGTGCGCGATCGCGGGGGTGCTCGCCGCCGCGCAATGGTTCGTGCGCCATTTCCTCTCTTTTCAGGCGTCGCACGGGGGCCGCACGCGCGACGACAAGACGACGGCCGCTTCTTTCTGGAGGCATCCATGATCTCCTCGACCCACACCGCCAGGCATTCACGCGCACCGGCCGCTCTCCCCCAGGCCGAGGCTCCCGCGCCGCACACGGCCACGCCGCTCGCACCAGAGGCCGGCGCGCGCAGCATTTCCTGCGTGATCCCGTGCTTCAACGAAGCGGCCAACCTGCGCCACCTGCTGCCGCTGCTCGAAGACATCCTCTGGGCCACGCACATGCGCTGGGAGATCATCGTGGTGGACGACGGCAGCACCGACGACACCGCCGCCGTGGCTGAAGCGTGGTGCGAGCTCTCCGGCTTTCGCTGCATCTCGCTGTCGCGCAATTTCGGCAAGGAGGCCGCGCTCACCGCAGGCCTCGCCGCGGCCACCGGCGACGCGGTGGTGCTGCTCGACGGCGACCTGCAGCACTCGCCCGAGCTCATCCACACGATGGTCGCGCAATGGGTGGCCGGCGCGGAAGTGGTGTACGCGGTGCGCGAGCAACGCAGCGACGAAAGCCGCTTCAAGCAGATCGGCAGCAAGCTCTTCTACAGCCTCGTCAATTCCTCGGACCGCTTCGACGTGCCCCGAGACGCGGGCGACTTCCGCCTGATGGACCGCAAGGTGGTCGATGCCCTCATGAACCTGCCGGAACGCAGCCGCTTCATGAAGGGCCTGTACGCCTGGGTGGGCTTTCGCGCCGTGGCGCTGCCCTATACGCCCGCGCCGCGCGCGGCGGGCAGCAGCTCCTTCAACGCCCGGCGGCTGGTACGCCTGGCCATCGACGGGCTGACGGCCTTCACCACCTGGCCGCTGCGCATCGTCAGCGTGGCGGGGCTGCTGCTGGCGCTGCCGGCCTTTGCCTATGGCACCTTCGTGGCGATCGATTACCTGCTGTTCGGCAACGCGGTCTCGGGCTGGACCACCATCGTCGTGAGCCTGATGTTCTTCATCGGCATCCAGATGATCTCCACCGGCATCGTGGGCGAGTACATCGCGCGCATCTACGAGGAGGTCAAGGGTCGCCCGCTGTACGTGGTGCGCCGCGAGAGCGGCACGGGGCTCGAGGCCGAAAAACCATGAAGCGACCTGCCCCGGCATGGTGGACTGCGCCGCAGCCACTGTGGCTCATTGCCGCCCTCTTCGCATGGCTGCTGGCCACGGCCTGGGTGCGCCCGCTGATGGCGCCCGACGAGGGCCGCTACGGCGGCGTCGCGCTTGCGATGCTGCGCTCGGGCGACTGGCTGGTGCCGCGGCTCGACGGCCTGCCCTTCTTCCACAAGCCGCCGCTGTTCTACTGGATCGGCGCGGCCGCGATGGCGGTGACGGGGCCGGTGGAATGGGCGGCGCGGCTGCCCTCCGTGCTGGGCGCGGGCACCGCGGCGGCGGCGCTGTTCCTGTTCCTGCGCCGGTGGTCGACGGTGCGGCTGGCGCTGCTGTCGACCGTGGTGCTGGTGACCACGCCCTTCTTCTTCCTGGGCGCCCAGTTCGCGAACCTCGACATGCTGGTGGCCGGCTGCATCTCGGCCACGATCCTGCTGGCGGCCGGCGCCGCATTGGCGAAGGAGCGCGAGGAACCCTGGCGGGCGCTACTCGCGGGCGCCTACCTGTTCGCGGCAGCCGGGCTGCTGGCCAAGGGGCTGATCGGCCTCGTGCTGCCCGTGGCGGTGATCGCGATCTGGTGCGCGGCGACGCGCAGGTTCGCGGCGCTGCGGCTCGCACTGTGGCTGCCCGGCTGGGCGGTGCTGCTGGCCGTGGCCGGCCCGTGGTTCGTCGCAATGCAGATGAAGTACCCGGAGTTCTTCGACTACTTCGTTGTCACGCAGCACTTCCGGCGCTTTGCGTCCTCGGGCTTCAACAACGAGCACGGCTTCTGGTTCTACCTGCCGGTGCTGGCGGGGCTCACGCTGCCGTGGTTCGCGTGGGTGTTCGTGCCGCGGGGCAAGGACGACGCCGCACGGCCCGGACGCTCGGATGTCGACTGGCTGATGTGGATCTGGCTCGCGGTCATCGTGGTGTTCTTCTCGCTGCCGCGCTCCAAGCTCGTCGGCTACGTGCTGCCGGCGCTGCCGCCGCTGGCCTTCCTGATCGCGCAGCGCGTGCTCGCGGGCCGTGTGCCGGAAACGCTGCTGCCGAAGGTGCGCGCGATGACGCTGGCCGCCGCCGCCGTGTGCATTGCCTGCGTGGGCGCCGTCACGGTCCTGGCGTCACCGCCGGGCGCGCGGCTGCGGCTGCCCGCCGGGCAGGCGGTGGCGCCCGGCGACCAGGTGCTGATGCTCGACAGCTACTACTACGAGATTCCCTTCTACTGGAACCTGCGCGAGCCCGTGCTGATTTCGGACGACTGGCAGGCCGCGGCCCGGGACACCCGCGACAACTGGCGCAAGGAGATCTCGGACGCCGGCCGCTTCGAGCCCGCGCGCGCCGCGGCCACGCTGCTCGACCGCACGCAGCTCGCGGCCACGCTGTGCGCGCCGCGCGTCACCTGGGTCGTCGGCTCGAACACGGCACAGCTCGCCAATCCGTGGCTCTTTCGCGCGCAGCTGGTGGCGGTGAACGAGAGCGCCGCAGCCTGGCGCTTCGCGGGCAGCGCCACGCACGATCCGCACTGCCTGGACGTTGCGCCCGCCCCGGCTTCCGGAACGAACGGCGATGACTGAGGCAACGCGCCGCCTCTGCATCTGCGCCGACGATTTCGGCATGAGCGCAGGCATCAACTCCGCCGTGTTCGACCTGGCCGAACAGGGAAAGATCACCGCCACCAGCGGCATGGTGCATCGCGACGCCTGGGAGGAAGGCGCGAAGGTGCTGAAGCTCATCGACCCGGCACGGCTCGACGTCGGCCTGCACCTCGACCTCACGCGGCCCGCGCTCGCCGGCGGCCCCGAGCCCGGCCTGCTTGGGCTGCTCGCCCGGACGTACACACGCACGGTGTTCGCGCCGGGGCTGCAGGCCGACATCCGCGAACAGCTGACGCGCTTCGAGGACGCCGTGGGCCGCGCGCCCGCCTTCGTCGACGGGCACCGGCACGTGCACCAGTTCCCGGTAGTGCGCGAACTGCTGGTGGAGGAGATCGCGCGGCGCTATGCGGCGTCGCCGCCCTGGATCCGCAACACGGCGCCGGGCGCGCAGCATGGCCCCGACCGGTTGAAGGCCCGGGTCATCCACGCACTGGGCGGCGCGCAGTTGGCCGCGCTGGCCGCGCAACGCGGCATTCCCATGAGCAGCCGCCTGCTCGGCGTCTACGATTTCTCGGGCGACATGCAGCGCCACGAACAGCGCCTGTCCGAATGGTTGGCGGCCTGCCGCACCGGCGACGTGCTCATGTGCCACCCGTCCGCCGGCATCCTGCCCGGCGACCCGCACGGCGGCGCCCGGCTGCGCGAGTACGCCGTGCTGCGCGGGCTGGTCCTTGCGGCGAGCGGCGGGATTGCGCTCGCGCCGCTCTCGCGGTGCCTGTCCCGGCCATCCTGACGGCAACGTCGCGCGCCACCGTTGCTCCGCGCCCCTTCATACGTAGTTCCCCTCACGCACGCGTCAGATTCCGATCAGCCAGGCCCCAGAGCATCGGGGGCGTCCGGAATCACATCCGGATGGAGACAGGCCCGGGCCGGTTCGAGCGGAGCCGGGCGCATTCAATCCCACTACATCGTGAGCGTATGAAAAATAGAAATCTTGTCAGGGGACTCTTCCTCATGGCAATCGCGCTGGCCTTCGGCCTGACCGCGCTTCGCTACCCCATCGGAGACTTCAGCCGCGCCGGGCCTGGCCTGTTCCCCGCCATGATCAGCGGCATGCTGCTGGTGATCGGCGTGGCGACCGTGGTCCGGTCGTTCCTCGTGGAGGGCGTGCCGCTGGAGTTCAACTTCAGGAACATCGGGCTGATCCTGGCCAGCCTCTGCGGCTTCGCGGTGATCTCGATGTACCTGAACATGATCGCGGGCATCATCTTCATGGTCTTCTGCTCCGGCTTTGCCGCCTCGTCCTACTCGTGGGTACGCAACGCCAAGGTCTCCGCCGGCCTGATCGTCATGGCGCTGGCGCTGCAGAAACTGCTCGGCCTGAACCTGCCGCTCTATTGAGAAAAAGAAAAAGACCATGGAAGTCCTCAACAACCTGGCGTTCGGCTTCTCGCACGCCCTGACCATGCAGAACCTCCTGTTCTGCGCCATCGGCTGTACCGTGGGCACGCTGGTCGGGCTGCTGCCCGGCCTCGGCCCGCTGGCCACCATCAGCCTGCTGCTGCCGCTGACCTACTCCATTCCGACGACCGGCGCGCTCATCATGCTGGCCGGCATCTACTACGGCGCGCAGTACGGCGACAGCGTCAGCGCCATCACGATGAAGATCCCGCATGCGAGCAGCATCGTGGCCTGCATCGACGGCTATGCAATGACGCTCAAGGGCCAGACCGGGCTGGCGCTGTTCACGGCCGGCTTCTCGAGCTTCATCGGCGGCACGGTGGCGATCCTCGTGCTGTCGTTCCTGGCGCCCGTGCTCGGCGAGGTGGCATTCCTCTTCGGCCCCGCGGACTACGTGGCCATGATGCTGGTGGGCTTCGTGTGCGTGAGCTTCGTGACCACCGGCAGCCTGCTCAACGGGCTGGCCATGTGCATGATCGGCGTGCTGCTCGGCACCATCGGCACCGACGTGAACAGCGGCGCGCAGCGCTTCACGCTCGACCTGCCCTTCCTCGTGGACGGTGTGGGCATCGTGAGCATCGCTCTGGGCTGCTTCGGCATCGCCGAGATCACCAAGAACCTCGACTCGCGCGAGGAGCGCTCGCCCTTCAACGGCAAGATCAACCTGATCCCGACCTGGGCGGAGTTCAAGCGGATCATTCCGAGCGCCCTGCGCGGCAGCGTGGTCGGCTCCTTCCTGGGCATCCTTCCCGGCGGCGGCCCGACCATTGCCCAGTTTGCGGCATACGCGATCGACAAGAAGGTCAGCAAGTACAAGCACGAGATCGGCACCGGCTGCATCGAGGGCGTGGCCGGCCAGGCCGCGGCCGACGAAGCGGCGGCGCGCACGAGCTTCATTCCGCTGATGAGCATCGGCATTCCGGAAAACGCCGTCATGGCGCTGATGCTGGCGGCCTTCATCATCAAGGGCATCCAGCCCGGCCCGAACATGATCGGCAGCCATCCCGAGCTGTTCTGGGGCCTGGTGGCCAGCATGTGGATCGGCAACGTGTTCCTGCTGGTGCTGAACGTGCCGCTGGTGCGCTACTGGCTGTCGGTGTTCAAGATCCCGTACGCCGTGCTGTTCCCGTCGATCCTGTTCTTCTGCTGCATCGGCACCTACAGCGTCAACAACAACCTGGAAGACGTCTTCATCACGGCGGCCTTCGGCTTCATGGGCTACATGTTCATGCGGCTGGAGCTGGATGCCGCACCGCTCATGCTCGGCTTCATCCTCGGCCCGATGCTGGAGGAGAACTTCCGCCGGGCGATGCTGCTGAGCCGCGGGAGCTTCGGCACCTTCGTCTCGCGGCCGATCAGCGGCACGCTGCTGGGCCTGATCGGGATCTTTGTGGTGTGGCAGGTGGTTTCGTTCGCGCTCCAGGCCCGGAAGAAGAACGGGATCCAGCCGCCGGTTGCGTTGGAGCCGCAGGAGTAATAGCGGTCGCGGCTGCTGGCGGGAAGGCGGCGGGCCGTGCTCGCCAGCCCTGCCACACCTATATGTGAAACGCCGCCAGCCCACCCACCACA
>NZ_JBGLYU010000045.1:0-51846 GCF_047304235.1 Variovorax sp. Varisp36 | reverse complement strand
CCGAACATGCCATGAGCGATGGTTGCGCCGCTTGCCCCCACCCCTGCCCTCCCCCCGGAAGGGGGAGAAATACCGGGCTCAGTCCGGCGTGAACTTCCTGTTGAAGATTTCCACGTCCGCCGCGTCCTCGAACGTCGCCACCTGCCCCATCCTCCCGTCGCTCATCCTGCAGGCCGAGAACAGGCTGTAGCGGCCCTTGAAGTAAAACTCATCCATCACGATCAGCGCGTACGGATACGGCACGAAGACCTGATGCTCGAAGATGATGCGATGCACGTTCCTCGGCGACGGGAAGAGCTTGTAGTCGTTGGTGTCGATCGACTTGGCGGTGGCCATGGTGTGCTCGCTCGCTTCTTCTGCGTTCAGGCCGGATCGCGCACGTCGGCCACGGGGTTGTTGCCGAAGTCTTCGCGCGCCAGGTAGTTGAGCACCTTGGCCGCTGCGGTGGCGGGGCTGTCGAGCCGGCCGTCCTCCTTCATGCTCACGAAGCGCGTGCGGTCCGGAAACTTCTCGGCCGATGCGCCGCGCAGCTGCACCTGCATGTCGGTGTCGATGATGCCAGGCGCCAGCGAGACGATGCGCGCACCGTTCGGTGCATTCGCTTCTTCCAGCGCCACGGCGCGCGAGAAATGGTCCATGCCGGCCTTGGACGCGCAGTAGGGCGCCTGGCTGCCCATGGCGTTGCGGCCCAGGCCCGACGAGATGTTCAGCACCTTGCGTGCACCACGCCATTCGCGCGTCGCGCCCAGGAACGCGGCCGTCAGCAGCATCGGCGCTTCGAGGCCGATGCGCAGGGCCAGCGACAGCTCGGCCTCGACGGCGCTGGACAGCGGCGCGGGGTTGCCGACGGTGCCGGCGTTGTTGATGAGCGTGACGCTGTCGAAGCGTAGCGCGTCAATGGTCTTGAGCCAAGCCGACACGCGGGCCGATGCGGCCACGGGGTCGGACAGGTCCTGCTCCCATTGCACGAGTTCGGCCCCGGCGGCCTTGGCTACCTCAGCAAGCGCCGGATCCTGCTTGCGCGAGATGCCCAGCACCGTGTGGCCGGCCTGCAGCAGCTGTTCGGCCATGGCACGGCCCAGGCCACGCGAGGCGCCGGTGATAAGGGTGAGGTGGGAAGCGGTCATCGGGAAGCTCTTTCTTGAACGAAGGCGGGGAGGTTAAGCGGTATCGAGAGGCCCTGGTGCTCAACCGGTACGGAACTGCTTGCGCAGGAAGTTGCGGTGGCGGGCGATGTGCTGCAGCTGCGCAGGCGCGATGGTGCCGTCGAGGTCGACCTCGTCTGCGCCGTTGAGTACCGCATTGGCATTGGCCATGGCACGCGCGACGACTTCTTCCTCGCTCACGCCGAGCTGCGCCGCAAGGTCGAGCGCCACGCGTCGCATCGCGCGCTGCGAGAGCATCCACATCGCGCCGAAGCGGTCCCACGCGAGCGCGGCCTCTTCGGACTTCTCGCGGTCGGCAAGAATTTCGCTGAGCGGCTTGGCCAGTATTTCGTTGAGCGCATCGAGCTTCTCGTTCAACGCGTCGTTGCGTTCGATGGCCTCCTGCAGCGTCGGGCCGGCGTCCTCGGCCTTCGTCTTCGGCGCCTCTGACGGCGAGATGAAGGCGGCTTCCGCGTTCGCGGGCACCACCTGGAGCTGGTCTTTGAGGGTCATGTGTTTTCCGTTTCCGCCGAGGCGTTCTTCTTGTTCGACATCGCGGTCGCGCGCAGGCCCGGCAGGTCGAGCACGCGCAGCCCACCGTACTCCACGCGGATCAGGCCCTGTGCCGAGAGGCCGTTCAGCGCCTCGTTCACGCGCTGGCGCGAGAGGCCGACCAGGTAGGCCAGCTCCTGCTGCGTGATGCGCAGCACCTCGCCTACGCCCGGGTACAGCACCGGATTGAACAGCGACACCAGGTTGCGTGCCACGCGCGCGTCAGGGTTGTTGAGCCGGTCGATCTCCAGCGCCGCGATGAACTGGCCCAGCCGCTCATTCAGCTGGTTCATCACGAAGCGGTTGAAGCCGATGGAGTGGTCGAGCAGCCAGTGGAAGCTTTCGATCGGCAGCCCCGCCACCAGGCTGCGCCGCAGCGCCTGGATGTTGTAGCGGTAGGGCTCGCGCTTCATCACCGTGCCTTCGCCGAACCAGCCGCCTGGCGGCACGCCTGTGTAGGTGACCGAGCCGCCGTCGGCGTTGTCGTTGCTCATCTTGAGCAACCCCTCGACCACGCCGAACCAATAGGTGGGCGAGCGCCCGACGCGGCACACGAGGTCGCCGGGCTCGGCCTCGCCCACAACCAGCGCGGCTTCGGCGCGGCGGCGCTCGGCGGGCGTGAGCGTGGGCAGCCAGGGGATGCCTTCGAGTTCCGCGGCATTGGCGGGACGCACGCGATCCTTGATCGAACCGCCGAGCACGTTGTGGTTGAGATTGCCGTGAGGCATCGGGAAACTCCGGGGAGTAGTGTCCCTAGGATTGTCGTTGGAATGACAACCGGGCGTCAAAGTGAGACCTACGATCCGCCCACTGTGCAAACAACCGCCCCCACCTTCCCCCGTCTGCTGCTCGCGCATGCCGAGGCCCAACCCGAGGCGCCCGCCGTGCGCGAGAAGGACCTCGGCATCTGGCAAACCTGGACCTGGAACGCCGTGGCGCAGGAAGTGCGCGAGATGGCCTGCGGCCTCGCGAGCCTCGGCTTCAAGGCCTTCGACAACCTCGCCATCGTCGGCGCCAACCGGCCACACCTCTACATGGCGGTGATCGCCGCGCAAAGCCTGCGCGGCGTGCCGGTGCCGCTGTACCAGGACGCGGTGGCGAGTGAAATGGTCTTCATGCTGCAGGACGCGGCCGTGGAGTTCGTGGTCGTCGAAGACCAGGAGCAGGTCGACAAGCTGCTCGAGTGCCGCGAGTTGCAAAAAGACCAGCAGCACGGCATCCGCCACATCATCTACGACGACCCCAAGGGCCTGCGCCACTACGACCAGCCGGGGCTGATGAGCTACGAACAGCTGCGCGCGCTGGGTCGCGAATTCGACAAGGCCAACCTGGGCTACTACGACCGCGCCGTGGCCGGCGGCGAAGCCACCGACGTGGGCGTGATCCTCTACACCTCGGGCACCACCGGGCGCCCCAAGGGCGTGTGCCAGACGCATGCGAGTTTCATCGCAGCGGGTCGCGGCGGCGTGGAGACCGACAGGCTCGGCCCCGGCGACAACATCATGAGCTACCTGCCGATGGCGTGGGTGGGCGACCACCTGTTCTCGGTGGCGCAGTGGCTGGTGGGCGGCTTCACGCTCAACTGCCCCGAGTCGGCCGAGACGGTGATGAACGACATGCGCGAGATCGGCCCGAGCTACTACTTCGGCCCGCCGCGCACCTTCGAAGGCTTGCTCACTGCAGTGTCGATCCGCATGGAAGACGCGGCGGCGCCCAAGCGCTGGCTGTACGCGAAGTTCATGGCCCTGGCACAGCGCGTGGGCGCGGACATCCTCAACGGCGCGCCCGTGGGCACCGGCGACCGGTTCATGTACAGCCTGGGCAACCTGCTGATCTATGGGCCGCTGCGCAACGTGCTGGGCATGAGCCGCATCCGCGTGGCCTATACGGCCGGTGCCGCCATCGGGCCCGACCTGTTCCGCTTCTACCGCTCCATCGGCGTGAACCTCAAGCAGTTCTACGGCCAGACCGAGACCTGCGCCTACGTGTGCCTGCAGCAGGACGGCAAGGTCAAGCTGCAGACCGTGGGCACGGCCGCGCCGGGCATCGAGCTGAAGATCGCCGAGGACGGCGAGGTGCTGGTGCGCGGCGTGTCGGTGCTCAAGGAGTACTACAAGCGCCCCGACGCCACCGCCGAGGTGCTCGATGCCAACGGCTACTTCCACACCGGCGACGCGGGCGTGCTCGACAGCGAGGGCCACCTGCGCATCATCGACCGCGCCAAGGACGTGGGCCGGCTCGTGGGCGGCGCGATCTTCGCGCCCAACTACATCGAGAACAAGCTCAAGTTCTTCCCGCAGATCAAGGAAGCCGTGTGCTTCGGCAACGGCCGCGACGAAGTGTGCGCCGCCATCAACATCGACTACGAGGCCGTCGGCAACTGGGCCGAGCGCCGCGGGCTGGCGTACGGCGGCTACGTCGACCTGGCCGGCAAGCCCGAGGTTCTGGCGCTGGTGGCCGACTGCATCGCCAAGGTGAATGCCGACCTTGCAAGCGAGGACGGCATGGGCGAGACGCAGATCGCGCGCTTCCTGGTGCTGCACAAGGAGCTCGATCCCGACGACGACGAGCTGACCCGCACGCGCAAGGTGCGCCGCGGCTTCATCGCCGAGAAATACGCGGTGCTGGTCAGTGCGCTCTACGGCGGCAAGACCGAGCAGTTCATCGAGACGCAGGTCAAGTTCGAGGACGGACGCACGGGCTCGGTGAGTGCCACGCTGAAGATCGTCGACGCGAAGCGCTTTCCACTGGTCAAGGCGGCCGCATGAACGCGCACAACCACACCGAGGCCTCCATGCTTGCAACAACGACCCGAGGCGGCCGCAAGGACGGCGAGGTCATCCTCGACGTCCAGAACATCTCGCTGAGCTTCGGCGGCGTGAAGGCGCTGACGGACATCAGCTTCAACGTGCGCGAGCACGAGGTGCGCGCCATCATCGGGCCGAACGGCGCGGGCAAGAGCTCGATGCTGAACTGCATCAACGGCGTGTACTGGCCGCAGCAGGGCTCCATCACCTTCCGGGGCCAGACCTTCAAGCACATGAACTCGCGCCAGGTGGCCGAGATGGGCGTGGCGCGCACCTTCCAGAACCTGGCGCTGTTCAAGGGCATGAGCGTGCTCGACAACATCATGACGGGGCGCAACCTCAAGATGAAGAGCGGCCTGTTCGCGCAGGCGCTGCGCTGGGGTCCGGCCGAGCGCGAGGAATTGCGGCATCGCGAGTTCGTCGAGCACATCATCGACTTCCTGGAGATCCAGGCGCACCGCAAGACGCCGGTAGGCCGCCTGCCCTACGGCCTTCAGAAGCGCGTGGACCTGGGCCGCGCGCTCGCGATGGAGCCGCAGGTGCTGCTGCTCGACGAGCCGATGGCCGGCATGAACGTGGAAGAGAAGCAGGACATGAGCCGCTTCATCCTCGACGTGAACGACGAGTTCGGCGCAACCATCGTGCTGATCGAGCACGACATGGGCGTGGTGATGGACATCTCCGACCGCGTGGTGGTGCTGGACTACGGCAAGAAGATCGGCGACGGCACGCCGGATGAAGTGCGCAACAACGAAGACGTGATCCGCGCCTACCTCGGCGTCGAGCACTGATCACGAAAGAACACGATGGGCTTTTTTCTTGAAACCCTCTTCGGCGGCCTCATGGTCGGCATGCTCTATTCGCTGATCGCCATCGGCTTCGTGCTGATCTACAAGGCCTCGGGCGTCTTCAACTTCGCACAAGGCGCGATGGTGCTGTTCGCGGCGCTGGCCATGGCACGCTTCTCCGAGTGGTTCCCGCTGTGGTTCGGCTTCCAGAACCAGATCCTTGCGAACATCCTGGCATTCGTTGCCGCGATGGCGGTGATGGTCGTGGTGGCCTGGCTGATCGAGCGGCTCGCGCTCAGCAAGCTGGTGAACCAGGAAGGCATCACGCTGCTGATGGCCACGCTGGGCATCGCCTACTTCCTCGACGGCGTGGGCCAGACGATCTTCGGCAACGACATCTACAAGATCGACGTGGGCATGCCCAAGGAACCGCTGATGGTGCTCGAAGGCACCTTCCAGGGCGGGCTGCTGCTGAGCCAGGAAGACCTGATCGCCGCGCTGGTGGCGGCAGGGCTCGTGGTGGTGCTGGCGATCTTCTTCCAGAAGACGGCCACGGGCCGCGCCCTGCGCGCGGTGGCCGACGACCACCAGGCCGCGCAGTCGATCGGCATCCCGCTCAAGCGCATCTGGGTGATCGTGTGGTCGGTGGCCGGCTTCTCGGCACTGGTGGCCGGGATCATCTGGGGCTCCAAGCTGGGCGTGCAGTTCTCGCTCTCGCTGGTGGCGCTGAAGGCGCTGCCGGTGGTGATCCTCGGCGGGCTCACATCGATTCCGGGCGCCATCATCGGCGGCCTGCTGATCGGCGTGGGCGAGAAGTTGTCCGAAATCTATCTCGGCCCCATGCTTGGTGGCGGCATCGAGATCTGGTTTGCTTATGTGCTGGCACTGGTCTTCTTGCTGGTTCGCCCGCAAGGCCTGTTCGGCGAAAAAATCATCGATCGGGTCTGAGCAATGTTCTATAGAGAAAACGGCCAGTTCAAGTCGAGCTACCGCGCCGACCAGCAGATCTTCCCGATCGCGCAGGACCGCCTCGCGATCCTCGTGCTGCTGCTCGTGGCTTTCGTCGTGGTGCCGCTCGGCGTGTCCGACTACTGGATGCGCGCCATCCTCACGCCCTTCCTCATTCTTTCGCTCGCGGCCCTGGGCCTCAACATCCTCGTGGGCTACTGCGGGCAGATCTCGCTGGGCACCGGTGCCTTCATGGCGGTGGGCGCGTACGCGGCCTACAACTTCCAGGTGCGCATCGACGGCATGCCGCTCATTGCCTCGCTGCTGCTGGGCGGCCTGTGCGCGACGGTGATCGGTGTGCTGTTCGGCATTCCGAGCCTGCGCATCAAGGGCCTGTACCTTGCAGTCGCCACGCTGGCCGCGCAGTTCTTCACCGACTGGGCGTTCCTGCGCATCCAGTGGTTCACCAACAATTCGTCCTCGGGTTCGGTGAGCGTGGCGGGACTCAACGTGTTCGGCGTGCCCATCGAGTCGCCGGTGCAGAAGTACCTGTTCTGCCTGATCTTCGTGGCGGTGTTCGCGCTGCTTGCAAAGAACCTGGTGCGCAGCGCCATCGGCCGCGAGTGGATGGCGATGCGCGACATGGACGTGGCCGCCGCCGTGATCGGCATCCGACCGGTGTACGCCAAGCTCACGGCCTTCGCGGTGAGCAGCTTCATCGTCGGCGTGGCCGGCGCGCTGTGGGGCTTCGTGCACCTGGGTGCATGGGAGCCGGCGGCGTTCAGCATCGACCGCTCGTTCCAGCTGCTGTTCATGGTGATCATCGGCGGGCTCGGCTCGATCATGGGCAGCTTCTTCGGCGCCGCATTCATCGTGCTGCTGCCGCTCTTTCTGAACCAGCTGCCGGGGTGGCTGGGCTTCTCGATCTCCACCGCGCTGGCCTCGCACCTGGAGACCATGATCTTCGGTGCGCTGATCGTGTTCTTCCTGATCGTGGAGCCGCACGGGCTGGCGCGCTTGTGGTCCACGGCCAAGGAGAAATTGCGGCTCTGGCCCTTCCCCCACTGAATTCCCGTTCGTACGTAAAAACCGGCACCGAGGTGCCCACATAAGGAGACAGGCATGAAACTGAAATCGCTCGCTCTGACCGCCGCCCTGGTGGCCAGCACCCTCGGCGCCCTGCTGGCGCCCTCGCTCGCGCAGGCACAGGCCAAGGAACAGTTCTTCCCGCTGCTGGTGTACCGCACCGGCCCCTATGCGCCCAACGGCACGCCCTGGGCCAACGGCAAGCAGGACTACATCAAGTACATCAATGCCACCGGCGGCATCAACGGCGTGAAGATCGCGTACGAAGAGTGCGAGACCGGCTACGCCACCGACAAGGGCGTGGAGTGCTACGAGCGCCTGAAGGGCCACCCCGGCGTGGCGTTGTTCGACCCGCAGGCCACCGGCATCACCTTCGCGCTGACCGACAAGGTGCCGACCGACAAGATTCCGCTGATCACGCTGGGCTACGGCCTCTCGGCCTCGCAGGACGGCGGCGTCTTCAAATGGAACTTCCCGCTGATGGGCTCCTACTGGACCGCGGCCGACATCCTGATCCAGCACATCGGGAAGAAGGAAGGCGGCATGGACAAGCTCAAGGGCAAGAAGATCACCCTCGTGTACCACGACTCGCCGTTCGGCAAGGAACCGATTCCGCTGCTGCAGGAGCGCGCGAAGCAGAACGGCTTCGAGCTCTCGCTGATCCCGGTGACCGCGCCCGGCGTGGAGCAGAAGTCGGCCTGGCTGCAGGTACGCCAGCAGCGGCCCGACTATGTGCTGCTGTGGGGTTGGGGCGTGATGAACTCCACCGCGCTCAAGGAGGCCGTGGCCACGGGCTACCCGCGCGAGAAGATGTACGGCGTGTGGTGGGCCGGCGCGGAACCTGACGTGAAGGACGTGGGCGCCAACGCCAAGGGCTACAACGCGCTCGCGCTCAACACCTCGGGCACGCAACCCAAGGTGATCCAGGACATCCTGAAGCAGGTGCATGACAAGGGCCAGGGCACGGGGCCGAAGGAAGAAGTGGGCTCGGTGCTCTACACGCGCGGCGTGATCATCCAGATGCTCGGTATCGAGGCCGTGCGGCGCGCGCAAGAGCGCTTCGGCAAGGGCAAGGTCATGACCGGCGAGCAGGTGCGCTGGGGCATGGAGAACCTCGCGCTCGACCAGAAGAAGCTCGACGCGCTGGGCTTCTCGGGCGTGATGCGCCCGGTGAGCACCTCGTGCCAGGACCACATGGGCTCGACCTGGGCGCGCGTGCACACCTGGGACGGTGCCAAGTGGGGCGGCATGTCCGACTGGTACGAGGCCGACAGCCAGATCATCAAGCCGATGGTGAAGGCCGCCGCCGACAAGTACGCAGGCGAGAAGAAGCTGACGCGCCGCGAAGCGGCGGACTGCAGCTCCTGACGCGCAGCTGATCCGTGGCGGCTCGCGAGAGCCGTCATTCGAAAGAGCAGCGTCGTCGTTGTTCTTTCGAATGCTTCGGACCACACCATGAGCGAACCCAACATCCTTCTCAACGTCAACGGCATCGAGGTCATCTACAACCACGTGATCCTCGTGCTCAAGGGCGTGTCGCTGACCGTGCCCGATGGCGGCATCGTGGCGCTGCTCGGCGGCAACGGCGCGGGCAAGACGACCACGCTGCGCGCGGTGAGCAACCTGCTCGCGGGCGAACGCGGCGCCGTCACCAAGGGCACCATCGAGCTGCGCGGCGAGCGCATCGAGGCGCTGTCGCCGGCCGAGCTTGTGAAGCGCGGGCTGATCCAGGTGATGGAAGGCCGCCACTGCTTCGCGCACCTGACGATCGAAGAGAACCTGATGACCGGCGCCTACACGCGCACCGATGGCAAGGCCGCGGTGCAGCAGACGCTGGAGAAGGTCTACGCGTACTTCCCGCGCCTGAAGACGCGGCGCACTTCGCAGGCGGCCTACACCTCGGGCGGCGAGCAGCAGATGTGCGCCATCGGCCGCGCGCTGATGGCCAATCCGAGCATGGTGCTGCTCGACGAACCCTCGATGGGCCTGGCGCCGCAGATCGTCGAAGAGGTGTTCGAGATCGTGAAGGACCTCAACGCCAAGGAGCGCGTGACCTTCCTGCTGGCCGAGCAGAACACCAACATGGCGCTGCGCTATGCCGACTACGGCTACATCCTGGAGAACGGCCGCATCGTGATGGACGGCGCGGCGCAGAGCCTGCGCGAGAACGAGGACGTGAAGGAGTTCTACCTCGGCGTTGGCGGTGCGGACCGCAAGAGCTTCCGCGATGTGAAGAGCTACAAGCGGCGCAAGAGGTGGTTGGCTTGACAGATGTGCGTGGTTCTTCGGGGCGCGCTCACGCCGACGGCGTGCTTCTTTTCTCGAATGTCCACCGCCCTTCGGGCTCCTCCTTTATTTCGCGAAAAGAAGCCCACCGCCGACGTGATCGTTCAGAGCAGTCGTTGAGGAGCCCGAAGTGCGGGGGACATTCGCGGAGGGGAGTACCCGGCGGCCTGTGCACGCGCCCCGCACAACCCCAGCGTAGTTGGAAAACCGAATTGAAAGACAAAGGGGACGGACATGACCGACCACTACGACAAGCTTGAAATCCGCGACCCCGCCGAACGCGAGCGCGACCTTCTGGCCGCATTGCCGAAGCAGATCGCGCAAGCGCAGACCGCCGCACCGGCGTTCGCGAAGATCCTCGACGGCGTCAAGCCCGCCGACATCACCACGCGCGAAGCCCTCGCCAAACTGCCTGTCACGCGCAAATCCGAACTGCTCGAGCTGCAGAAGGCACGCCGCGCGGACGATCCGTTCGGTGGCTTTGCCTCCATCGTGCGCGGGCCTCGCATGCTGCGCATCTTCGCGAGCCCCGGCACCATCTACGAACCCGAGGGCGAGGCCCGCGACTACTGGCGCACCGCGCGCGCGCTGCATGCGGCGGGCTTTCGCGCCGGCGAACTCATCCACAACAGCTTCAGCTACCACATGACGCCCGCGGGCTCCATCATGGAAAGCGGCGCGCGCGCCATCGGCTGCACCGTGTTCGCGGGCGGCACCGGCCAGACCGAACAGCAGCTCGAGGCCATCGCCGACCTGAAGCCCGAAGGCTATGCGGGCACGCCGAGCTTCCTGAAGATCCTGCTTGAGAAAGCTGCGGAGAAGGGCATGAAGCTGCCCTCGCTCACCAAGGCGCTGGTGTCGGGCGAAGCCTTTCCGCCGAGCCTGCACGACTGGATTGCCGCGCATGGCGTGAAGGGCACGCAGTGCTACGCCACGGCAGACCTCGGTCTCATCGCCTACGAAACCAGCGCGCGCGAAGGCCTGGTGATCGACGAAGGCGTGCTGGTCGAGATCGTGCGCCCCGGCACCGGCGATCCCGTGCCCGACGGCGAGGTCGGCGAGATCGTCGTCACCAGCTTCAACCCCGACTACCCGCTCGTGCGCTTCGGCACCGGCGACCTCTCGGCCGTGCTCGCGGGCACCTGCCCCACCGGCCGCACCAACAAGCGCATCAAGGGCTGGCTCGGCCGCGCCGACCAGACCACGAAGGTGCGCGGCATGTTCGTGCATCCCTCGCAGGTGGCCGAGATCGTGCGGCGCTTTCCCGAGGCGCGGCGCGCGCGGCTTGTGGTGTCGGGCGAGATGGGCGACGACAAGATGACGTTGACGCTCGAATGCGCGGGCGCCGTGCCCATAGGGTTTCAGGCCCGCGTGGGCGATGCGATTCGCGAAGTGACCAAGCTACGCGGCGAAGTGGTCGTCGTGGGCGCAGGCGAACTGCCCAACGACGGCAAGGTGATCGACGACGTGCGCAGCTACAAGTAGCGGCGGTACAGCCCGCGCGTGGTGGCGCGCATCAGCACCACCACGAGCACCGAATAGGCCAGCACGAGCGCCAGGGCGAAGCCGATGAGCCCGCCCGCGGAGTCATGGCCGCGCGCCCACATCGACAGTACCAGCCACGCCAGCGCGATGGCGATGCAGCTCGCCTGCACCAGCACGAAGGCCAGCACCGCCGCCGCCACGGCCCTGAAGGGGCGCACACGCACCAGCCCGGCGCTGGCGCCGAGCCAGCCGCCCCACAACGCGAGCGCGAAGGCCACCAGCGGCGGCACCATCCAGGCGAGCAGCAGCTCGAGCCCCTCCATGCCACTCGCCACGGAAGTCCAGCGGCTCACGACCACACCGCTCCACATCTGCAGCGACGCGAACAGCGAGGCACCCACCAACGCCACGGCGCGACGTGGCGATGAGCCGATGGCTTCGTCGTCTTGCATGGCAGAGGGTGCGGCGCGGCCTGCCCTCAGCGCGAACCAGGCTGCAACCCACACACCGAGCACGAGCACGATCAGCTGGACAACGGACTGCAGGAACATGAACGCGGCCATCGCAGTGCGCATGGAATCCGGGCCAAAGAAGTCCTGCAGGCGGCCGCCCGGCATGAAGAGCAGTTGCACTTCGTAGAGCAGCGGGCTCAGCGCGTAGAAGTTCAGCACCAGCACCACCGCGTATGCCGCGCCATAGCGGCTGCGGAGATGGGACAGCTGCGCCACGCTGTCCACGCCGCGCTTTTCGAGCGCGTTGCGCCCATGGCTCCAGGCCAGCGCCGCTGCCAGCAACCAGGCCATGCCGACACTGAACACCATTGGAATCCACACGCCCGGAAGGGCATAGGTGCTGCGCAGCTGCTTGCTGTCAGGCGAGTCGGGCCAGAGCAGCATGACCATGTTGACCGCCAGCATCGCGGCACCGATGGCCACGGTGACGAGCGCGAGATCGCGCGGCAGTCGCCGCGCACGTGCGTGAGAAGGGGTTGCCGTCATTGGAATACTTTCGCCTTGCAGGGCGCATGCCGCTGCATGCGAAGAGAGCAAGGGTATCGGATGACGGCGCGTGTGCGGTGCAGGTTCAGTGCACGAATGCGCCACGCGGCCAGCCGCGTCGGTCAATGAAGCTCAGGCTCGTGCGCCAGCTCGAAGAGCTTCGTCATCTCGCGGTTGAATGCCGGCAGGTCGTCGGGCTTGCGGCTCGTCACGAGCGCCTGATCGACCACGACATCCTTGTCGCTCCACTTCGCTCCGGCGTTCTTCAGGTCGGTGCGCAGCGAAGGCCACGAGGTCATCTTGCGTCCCTTGACGCCGCCCGCCTCGATGAGCGTCCACGGCCCATGGCAGATCGCCGCGATGGGCTTGCCCGCTTCGACGAAGGCGCGCACGAACGCCACGGCCTTCTCGTCGATGCGCAGCGCGTCGGGGTTCATGACGCCACCGGGCAGCAGCAGCGCGTCGAAGTCACCTGCGTCGGCGCGCTTCAGCGGCACGTCGACCGCAAAACTGTCGGCAGGCTCATGGTGGTGCCAGCCGCGCACGGTGCCGGCGAGCGGCGAGACGATCTCCGTCTGCGCACCGGCACCGTCGAGCACCTTGCGCGGCTCGGTCATCTCGACCTGCTCGAAGCCGTCCGACACGAGGATGGCGACCTTCATTCCGTCGAGGGAAGAGGAGGTGATGGGCATGAGTGAATCTCCTTCGGGGTTGCTGCATAAAAAAAGCAATGAAGATTCACCCTAGGCCACGCCCACCTCGCCCGCATCGTCCTGCGCCGGATCCGCCTGTCGGACAGTTCGACAGGCGGCAAACTCCTCTTACGAGCCGCAGGATTTGTTTGCCCGATTCCGCAGGGCAGACATATTTCACCCGAAGGAATCGTCGAGCCCGGGCGCCCTCGGCCCCCGGCCGCCTCTAAGGGCTATCCGGTATAGGTCAGGCTGTGGTCAGCCTTTAAGATCGCGGCCTTTTTATCCCCCTCCCGGAGACGTCATGAAGAAACTGTTCGCCCTCGCGGCGATTGCCGCCGCAGCCGCCGGTGTCCACGCCCAGGATTTCCCTGCGGGCAAGACCGTCACGCTGGTGGTGCCTTTCGCGGCCGGCGGCCCGACCGACCGTGTCGCACGCGACCTGGCGGAAGCCATGCAGAAGACGCTCGGCACCACCATCGTGGTGGACAACACCGCGGGCGCGGGCAGCTCCATCGGCACAGCCAAGGTAGCGCGCGCCGCGCCCGATGGCTACACGCTGCTGCTGAACCACATCGGCATGTCGACGATGCCGGCGCTCTACCGCAAGCTGCCCTTCAACGTCGAGAACGACTTCGAGTACCTCGGCATGGTCAATGAAGTGCCGATGACGCTGATCGGCAAGCCCGGCCTGCCCGCCAACAACTACAAGGAACTGACGGCCTGGATCGCCGCCAACAAGGGCAAGATCAACCTCGGCAACGCCGGCCTGGGCGCCGCCTCGCACCTGTGCGGCCTGCTGTTCCAGAGCGCGCTGAAGGTCGAGATGACGCCCGTGCCGTACAAGGGCACGGCCCCGGCCATCGCCGACCTGCTGGGCGGCCAGATCGACCTGCTGTGCGACCAGACGACCAACACCACCTCGCAGATCGAGGCCAAGAAGGTCAAGGCCTATGCGGTCACCACGAGCAAGCGCCTGACCACGCCGGCCCTGAAGGACCTGCCCACGCTCGACGAGTCGGGCCTCAAGGGCTTCGAGGTGACGATCTGGCACGGTGTGTATGCGCCCAAGGGCACGCCCGCGCCGGTGCTGAAGAAGCTCAACGAGGCCATCAAGGCCGCGATGAAGGACCCGGGCTTCGTCAAGCGCGAAGAGGCGCTGGGCGCGGTGATCACGACCGACAAGCGCACCGAGCCGGCCGAGCACAAGAAGTTCGTCTCGGCCGAGATCGCCAAGTGGGGCCCGATCATCAAGGCGGCTGGCGTGTACGCCGACTAGCTGTTGCTCGCCCCCCAGGCGGCGCGGCAAAGCCGGTTCCGCGGTGTTCCTGGATTTGAATTCGCAGAAGCCGCCGTACTCTTGAGGACGGCGGCTTTTTTCGTTGCGGCTACTTCGGCCGGATGGCGTCAGCCGTCCCCTGGATGAAGGCCTTGATGCTCTCGATCTCGTCGCCCGAGAGCTTGCCCGTGAAGTCAGGCATGCCGCGCACCATGGCCGGGCCCTTCAGGATGAACTTGTCGAGGTTCTCGATGTAGGCCGCATCCATGTAGCCGAGGTTCGGAATGTTGCCGCCGCGGTCCACACCGGGCACGCCGTGGCAGAAGACGCAGTTGCTCACGTACAGCATGGTGCCGGCCTGCACTTTCGCGGGGTCGTACTTCACGCCCTGCACCAGCTTGTCCATGCGGTACTGGACGAAGTCCGGCATCTTCGCCGTGCCGCCGACCGCGAAGGTGTAGACCGTGCCGGGCCCCTGACGCTCGGTGGCACGCTGCGCGAGGCCGTACACGCCGCCCCAGCCCACCGCGACCGACACGTACTGCTTGCCGTCGACCATGTAGGTCGAGGGCGCCGCCACCACGCCGGTGCCGGTGGGCGTTTCCCACAGCTTCTCGCCCGTCTTCGCGTCGTAGGCCAGCAGGCGACCGTCGGCCGTGCCCTGGAACACGAGATTGCCCGCGGTGGTGAGGGTGCCGCCGTTCCATGGCGAAGCGTAGTCGACGCCCCACGCTTCCTTCTGCGCGACCGGGTCCCAGGCCACGAGGCGGCCGAAGGGCTTGCTCTTGGGCGGCTCGGCATTGGCGAACTTGCCGAGGTTCCAGCCGAGGCCCGAGTGCGGTCGGCCCGGCACGTCCTCGTTGAACTTCCAGTCCTTGTCGTCCATCAGGTTGATCGGCACGTGCTGCGCAGGCAGGTAGGCGAAGCCGGTCTGCGGGTTGAACGACATCGGGTGCCAGTTGTGCGCGCCGAACGGCCCCGGAATGGAGTCACCGGGCTTGGTGGTGTCGCGCGCCGCGGCGATCTCGATGGGACGGCCGTTCTTGTCATAGCCCGTGGCCCAGTTCACTTCGACGAAGTTCTTCGCCGAGATGAACTTGCCGTTGGTGCGGTCGATGACGAAGAAGAAGCCGTTCTTCGGCGCATGCAGCAGCACCTTGCGCGGCTTGCCGCCGAGCTTCATGTCGGCCAGGATCATCGACTGCGTGGAGGTGTAGTCCCAGTTGTCGCCCGGCGTCTCCTGGTAGTGCCACACGTACTTGCCGGTGTCGGGATTGAGCGCCACCACCGAGCCGAGGTACAGGTTGTCGCCGCCCTTGGGACTGCGCGCCTTGTGCGACCAGGGCGAGCCGTTGCCGGTGCCCACGTACATCAGGTTGAGCTCGGCGTCGAAGGCGAAGCTGTCCCACGCGGTGCCGCCACCGCCGGCTTCCCAGTACTTGCCGCTCGGGTCCCAGGTCTTGGCGGCACGCGCCATCGATTCGTCCTCGAAGGGCTTGCTGGGGTCGCCCGGCACCACGAACCAGCGCCACCTCTGGTCGCCGGTCTTCGCGTCGTAGGCGGTGACGTAGCCGCGCACGCCGTACTCGGCGCCGCCGTTGCCGATGATGACCTTGCCCTTGAACACGCGCGGCGCGCCGGTGATGGTGTAGCTGCCCTTCTGGCCCTCGATGGTGTTCTTCTCCCAGACCTTCTGGCCGGTGGCCGCGTCGAGCGCGATGAGCCGCCCGTCGTAGGCCGCCACGTAGACCTTGCCCTCGTGGATCGCCACGCCGCGGTTCACCACGTCGCAGCAGCCCCTGAAGCCCTTGGACTTGTCGACCTGTGGATCGAAGGTCCACAGCTTCTGCCCGGTGCGCGTGTCGATGGCGTGCACCACGCTCCACGAGGCGGTGACGTACATGATGCCGTCCACCACCAGCGGCGTGGCTTCCACGCCGCGCGTGGATTCGAGGTTGTAAGACCAGACCAGCCCCAGCTGCTTCACGTTGCCGGCGTTCACCTGGTCGAGCCTGCTGAAGCGCGACTCCGAATAGTCGAGGCCGACGCTGGGCCAGTCGGGCGTCTTCTTCTGCGCCGCGTTGGCGCGGATGAAGCTGCCGTCGACGCGCTTGGTGGCAGCGGCTGCGCGGTCCTGTGCGTTCTGGGCCGAGGCCGTGATCGATGCGCCCAGGCACAGCAAGGCGCCGGCCAGCATGAGCAGCCCGGAGTGTGTTTTTTTCATCGCAGGTCTCCTTTGTCCCTCAAGGATCGTGCGCGCGGGCTCCGGGTTCACCCCCGGGATTTCCCCAGGCCGGCGCTGTTCCATTGCGGAACACATTCAGCGCTGGTCCCGACCCCGACCCCACCCAGGGAGGCAGCGAACCCATGGCCCTCGACAGAATCGGCACGCCGGACGCGCCGCGCCAGCTCTTTGCCAACACGCCCGCACAGCGCGTGGCGCTCGCGCGGCAGCAGTTCTTCGAGGAAGGCGTGCGCCCCTCGGGCCTCGTGGGCGAGGCGGTGATCCAGTCGTGGATGCGCTGCAGCCGCACGCACACCGACCGCCAGCGCATCGTGACCTTCGACGCGGTCACGCCGAGCCGCCTGCACGCCACGCTCGCGCGCAGCCGCGAGCTGCTCGATGCGGCGCGCCAGGAGCTGGCGCAGATGGAGCATGCACTCGCGGGCACCGACTGCCGCGTGATCCTCACCGACCGCGAGGGCGTGGTGGTGCACGTCACGCAGCAGCCCGCCGCCGCGCACCAGCCGGTGCTGCGCAAGACATCGCGCGTGGGCGTGAACATCTCCGAGCGCGTCGTCGGCACCACGGCGCCGGGCATCGTGGCGAGCACCGGGCAGGCCTGCGCGGTCGATGGCGCCGAGCACTATTTCGACGTGCTGGGCCACATGCAGTGCGCGGCGGCGCCGATCCGCGACGTGGCGGGGCAGCTCGCCGGCGTGCTCGACCTCACGGTGGAGGCGCGCCGCTTCGGCTTCGACGCGGCGTCGATGGTGGCGCTCCATGCCACGACGATCGAGAACCGGCTGCTGCAGGCGCAGTCGCGCGACCACCTGATCCTGCGCTTCCAGGCCAGCCCCACGCTGCTGGGCACGCCGCTCGAAGCGCTGGCAGGCGTCGCACCCGACGGCACGATCGCCTGGCTCAACAACGCGGGCGCGCGGCTGCTCGGGCGGCTGCCCGAGGCGGCGGACGAGCGCGACGTCGAATACCTGCTGGGACACGACCTCGCGAGCCTGCTGCGGCTCGGGCGGCGCGAGGCAGCGCAGCCGCTGCGGCTTGCGAGCGGGCTGGGCGTGTGGGTGCAGGCACGGCTGAAGGGCGCGGACGGCGCGGACTTCAGGCATGCGGTGGCGATGCCCGGCGAGGCGGCACCATTGGCCATCGAGCGGCAGGACGATGCGCGGATGCAGGCGCCCGAAGCCTGCGAGTGCACGAACCTTGTCGAATCCGCGTCTCCTGCGCAGGCGACGCTGCGCGAGCACAGCCGCAAGCTGATCGAGGAAACGCTCGCCGCGCATGGCGGCAATGTGTCGCAGGCGGCACGGCAGCTGCGCGTGTCGCGCGGCACGCTCTATCGGCGGCTGCACGGCTGGCGCGACAACAACGGCGCGGAAGAAGGCGCGTCGCCGGCCTGATCGATCAGGCCGCGGCGCGCGCCAGCGCACGCGCGCGGCGTGCCTTTGCGTCGGGCTGCAGCGGCCGCAGGTATTCGTGCAGCGCCAGCGCGGCCGCGCCCACTGCGGGCGCCAATGCGCCATAGCGCGCGGTGCGCAGGTCGGGCGGAGGCATGCCGGCACCGTCGGCGTGGCGCTTCACGCTCTCGAACGCTGCCTGCGCAAAGCCGCGATGGTCGGCGCAGGCCTTGCCGCCAAGCACGATCGCGCGCGGATTGAAAGTGACCCACAGGTTCTGCAGCAGCACGCCGAAGAAGGCCGCGGCGCGCTGCATGTCGGCGCCCTCGCGCTCCAGCACGCGCGAGCCGAAGAAGGCCTCGGCGCAGCCGCGGCGGCCGCACGAGCACAACGGCCCGTCGAGTTCGAGGATGGTGTGGCCGATCTCCCCGGCCATGCCCTGCGCGCCGGTGAAAAGCCGGTCGTTCAGCACCACGCCGGCGCCCACGCCCACGTCGCAGTTGACAAAAATCAGCGGGTCTTCGCCGTCCTGGCCTTCACTCGCCGCGAACTCGTACTCGCCAAGCGCGGCCGCATCGGCGTCGTTCTGCAGTTGCACGGTGACGCCGGGCAGGCCGACGGCGGCAAAGGCTTTCTCCAGCGCAGGCAGCAGGCTCACGTTGCGCCAGCCGAAGTTGGGCGCGAAGCGGACCACGCCGGTGCAGTCGTCCACCGCGCCCGGCACGCATACGCCGATGCTCGACAGGCGCAGGCCGAGCCGCTCGAGCACCACGAGCGCGGCGGCGGCCATGCGCGCGACCTGCGCGCACGCGCCGGCCGGCGAGCCGTCGGTCAGCGCACGGGTGTCGGCGTGCAGCACCTCGCCCTGCAGCGACACGCACACGAGGCGCACGGTCTCGACGGCGATCTCCACGCCCATCAGCGCGCGCACGCCGACGTTGATCTGCAGCGGCGTCGAAGGCCGGCCCATGCCGTCGGCCACCGTCGCGCCGGCCTCGCTGAGCCAGCCTTCCTCGAGCAGCTCGCGCACCAGCAGGCTGACGGTCGACTTGGTGAGCCCGCTCTCGCTCGCCAGCCGCGCGCGCGACAGGCCGGGCTGCGCGCGCAGCAACCGCAGCAGCACGCTGCGGTTCATGCGCTTCAACAGTTGCTGGTCGCCGATGGTGGTCACATCAGGAGAGCGCTGCGGTCTCGGCGTGATGGGCCTGCTCTTTGCCCTCGGGCCGCTTGCCGGCAATGATCATCCCGAGCACTTCGTCCTCGGTCACATCGGTGGTGCGGTAGGTGCCGACCAGCTTGCCGTTCTTCATCACCGCGAGGCGATCGCTCAGCGAGAACACGTCGGGCATGTCGTGCGTGATCAGGAAGATGCCCACGCCGTCGGCCTTGAGCTGCTTCACGAGCCCGCCGACCATTGCGGTTTCTTCCGGGCCGAGCGCCGCGCATGGCTCGTCCATGATGAGGATGCGCGCATTGAAGTAGAGCGCGCGCGAGATCGCCACCACCTGCCGCTGCCCGCCCGAGAGCCGGCGCACCGGCACGCGGATATTGGTGAAGTTCCTGTTGAGGCGATGGAATACCTTGCGCGCCTGCACTTCCATGAAGTGATCGTCGAGCGTGCGCCACGGCGTCATCTTCTCGCGGCCGAGGAAGAGGTTCGACACCGAGTCGAGGTTGTCGGCCAGCGCGAGCGTCTGGTAGATGGTCTCGATGCCCTGGGCCTGCGCTTCGGCGGGCGTGCGGATGTGGACCTTCTCGCCCGCGATCAGCGTGTCGCCCGAGTCGATGGGGTAGGCGCCCGCGAGCATCTTCATCAGCGTGGACTTGCCGGCGCCGTTGTGGCCCAGCAGCGCGACCACTTCGCCCGGGTAGAGGTTCACGCTCACGCCATCCACGGCCTTGACGCCGCCGAAGGCCTTGCGGATCTCGCGCAGCTCGACGAGCGGTTTTGTCTTGTCGATGTCGGCCATGTCAGTTCTCCCCGAACTTGCGGCGGTACAGAACGTCGAACACGACAGCCACGATCAGCACCTGCCCGATGATGACCATGCGCTTGCCGATCGGCACGTCGAGCAGCAGCATGCCGCTGTCGAGCGACTGCATGATCAGCGCGCCCAGCACCGAGCCGAAGATCGAGCCGCTGCCGCCCGCCAGCGCCGTGCCGCCGATCACGGCCGCGGCGATCACGTACAGCTCCATGCCCGTGCCCAGCGAATTGGTGCCCGCGTTGAGCCGCGCGATCGACACGATGGCCGCGACCGTGACCAGCACCGCCAGCAGCGCGAACAGCATCAGCGTGACGCGCTTGACCGGAATGCCCACCAGCGCCGCGGCATCGGGGTTGCCGCCCATCGCGAACACATAGCGCCCGAAGCGCGTGCGGTGCACGATGAACGACAGCACGATCGCCACCACCGCCCAGATCAGCACCGGGATCGGAATGCCCTGCGGCTCGCTCTTCGACGAGATCTGGTAGTTGTTCATGACCCACGCGAAGCCGAACACCACCGCCACCGGCACCGCGGTGATCAGCACGTCGAGCCACAGCGCCTCGGTCGGCATCTCGTAGCGCTGGCGCGCGCGGCGCTTCTGCAGCATGCGCCCGAACAGCACCAGCGCGACCAGCCCTGCGAGCACCCAGCTCGCCGTGACGCCGATGCCGCCGTCGTAGCCGCCGCCCAGCCGCTGGAAGAACTCGTCGTTCACCGGCTGCGTCTTGCCGTCGGCCACGAGGAAGGCCGCGCCGCGGAACGACATCAGCCCGCCGAGGGTGACCACGAACGAGGGCACGCCGAGCACCGCCGTGAGCCAGCCTTGATAGATCGACACGAGGAGTGCCACGGCAAGCCCCGCGAGGCAGGCCGTGGGCCACGACCAGCCCGAGGTGTATTGGAGGTACGCGATCAGCACGCCGACGAAGCCCATCACCGAGCCGACCGACAGGTCGATGTGGCGCGCGACGATGACGAGCACCATCACGGTCGAGACGATGCCGACCACGGCCGTCTGCTGCGCGACGTTGTAGAGGTTCTCGGGCGACAGGAATACGCCGCCCGACATGACGCTGAACACCACCGCCATCACGGCCAGCAGCACGCACATCAGGATCAGCCGCAGGTCGATGCCCGTGCGGCGCCACCAGCCCGGAGTTTCATTGCTCATTTTTGAAGGTGCCCCTTGGAACGGCAGGTGCGCGACCGCGTACCGGCCAGCCCCAGGGGCCGGCCGGACGCCGCGTGGCGCGGATTGGCAGACTCGTTACTTGCAGGCGGCGGGCGCGCTCGCACCCGTGGCACCCTTGCAGAGCTCGTCCTTATTGATCCAGCCGGCCTTGACGACCACGTCGAGGTTGTCGCGCGTGATCGGCACCGGCGTCAACAGGCGCGAGGACAGCGATATCTTCTTGGCGCCGCCGGCCCACGGTGCGGCCTTGTCGACCGGCTTGCCGGCGGCCAGCGCCATGGCGGCGGAGGCGGCTTCGCGGCCGAGTTCGCGCGAATCCTTCCAGACGGTGGCGGTCTGCGTGCCCAGCGCAATGCGGTTGAGCGCCGCGAAGTCGGCGTCCTGGCCCGACACCGGGATGCCGCGCAGGCCCTTGGCGGTGAGCGCCGCCACCGCGCCGCCGGCCGTGCCGTCGTTGGCCGCGACCACCGCGTCGACCTTGTTGCCGTTCTTGGTGAGCATCTGCTCCATGTTCTTCTGCGCGACCTCGGGCTTCCAGCCATCGGTGTATTCGTCGCCGACGATCTTGATGTCGCCCTTCTTGATCGCGGCGTCCAGCACTTCCTGCTGGCCGGCGCGCAGGAAGTCGGCGTTCGGGTCGCTCGGCGAGCCCTTGATGATCACGTAGTTGCCCTTGGGCTTGACCTTGAAGACTTCGCGCGCCTCCATGCGGCCGACCTCGACGTTGTCGAAGGTGATGTAGAACACGCCCGGCGCCTCGATCAGCCGGTCATAGGCCACCACGGGCACCTTCTGGCGCGTGGCCTTGGTGATGGCGGGCAGGATGGCGTCCTTGTCCATCGCCAGCACGATGAGCGCCTTGGCGCCCTTCGACATCAGGCCCTCGATGTCGCCCAACTGCTTCTCGGGCGAGCCGCCTGCATCGGCACTGATGTACTTGGCGCCGAGCTTCTCGAGCTGGGCCTTGATGGCGGCCTCGTCGGTCTTCCAGCGTTCTTCCTGGAAGTTGGACCAGCTCACGCCGACCACGGTTTGCGCCAGGGCGCCCACGGCCGTGAAACCGAAGGCCATGGCGGCCAGGGTGTGTTTCAGTTGCATCGATGTCTCTCCAGTGTTGGTGCGCCCCGCAGGAACCAGCGGTAAGAAATTAGTTAGTTTGAAGGGCGAACTAACTATCCCATCGGGGCGTGCCTCTGGGCATCCGGGAATTCCCGGAGCGCCATCCGGGCGAAGGCGCACGCGAAAAAGGCCGGGAGGTCCCGGCCTTCTCGTGAGCTCGCGCCGCTTCAGGCGGCGAAGCCACCGTCGATGTTCAGGCTGGCGCCGGTCACGAACGCGGCTTCCGGGCTGGCCAGGTAGCCGACCATGCCGGCGATTTCTTCGGGGCGGGCGTGGCGGGCGAGCGCCATCAGGCCGTGCATGGCAGCGGCGTTGGGGCCGTCGACCGGGTTCATGTCGGTGTTGACCGGGCCCGGCTGCACGTTGTTGACCGTGATGCCGCGCGGACCGAGGTCGCGCGACAGGCCCTGCACCAGGCCGACCAGCGCCGACTTGCTCATGGCATAGGCGCTGCCGCCGGGCCAGGGCATGCGCTCGGCGTTGGTGCTGCCGATGTTGATGATGCGGCCACCTTCGCCCATGTGGCGCGAGGCTGCCTTGGCCGCAACGAACACGGCGCGAACGTTGACGTTCAGCGTCTTGTCGAAGTCCTCGAGCGAGAAGTCGTCGAGGGTGCCGCCGAGGAACACGCCGGCGTTGTTCACAAGGATGTCGATCTTGCCGAGCGCGCGGGCCGCTTCGTCGATGCCGGCGGTGAGCGCGGCGGCATCGGCGCTGTCGATCTTCAGCGCAAGGGCACGGCCGCCTTCGGACTGAATGCTGCGCACCAGTTCGTCGGCCGGGGCGCTGGAACTGGCGTAGCTGAAGGCTACGGCGGCACCGTCGCGCACCAGCCGGCGCACGATGGCGGCGCCAATGCCGCGCGAACCGCCGGTGACGAAGGCGACCTTGCCGGCCAGGACAGGAGAAGAAGAAGCAGTGTTGGAGGCCATGATTTTTCCGTGCAGGTGGAGGAGGAAGGCCTTCAGTGTCGGCAATTCATTCCTGTGGCGGTAGCCATCAATCGAGGCAATCAAATTCAACCCGGAGTTGAAGATGGGAATGACAATGCGGCCATGGAACCGCTCAGTCACCTCGAATCCTTCGTGCAGAGCGCCGAGGGCGGCAGCTTCTCGGCAGCGGCCCGGCGCCTGGGGCTGACGCCGGCGGCCGTGAGCAAGAACGTTGCACGGCTCGAAGCACGGCTGGGCGTGCGGCTGTTCCAGCGCAGCACGCGCCGCCTCACGCTGACCGAGGGCGGCGAGCGCTTCCTGGCGCAGGTCGGCGGCGCGCTCGCCACGCTGCAGGAGGCGGTGGCCGGCATCGACAAGGACGACGGCCAGCCCGCCGGCACGCTGAAGGTGAGCATGGGCCAGGCCTTCGGGCGCGAGCACGTGCTGCCGATGATGGGCGACTTCCTCGCGCGCTACCCGGCCATCCTGCCGGACTGGCATTTCGACAACCAGCAGGTGGACCTGGTGGGCGAGGGCTTCGACGCGGCCATCGGCGGCGGCATCGAACTCGCGGCCGGGTTGATAGCGCGGGAGCTGGCGCGCATTCACGTGGTGGCCGTGGCATCGCCGCGCTACATGGAGGGGCGCGAGCGGCCCCGGCATCCCTCGGACCTGGCGGCGCTCGACACGTTGCTGCGCCGGTCCTCGCCCACAGGCCGGCTGCGCGGCTGGACGCTGCGGCATGCGCGCGGCGAAGAGGCCACGGTGGAGCTGCCCCGGCCGCGCGCGATCTTCAACGACCCCGAGGCCATCGCGCATGCAGCGTTGATGGGCCTGGGCGTGGCGATGCTGCCGATGCCCTTCGTGGAGCGCGGCCTGCGCAGCGGCGAGCTGCTGCGGCTGCTGCCCGACTGGCACCAGGATGCGGGCGCGGTGTGGCTCTACTACCCGAGCAAGAAGCTGCTGCCGCCGAAGACGCGCGTGTTCATCGACTTCGTGCTCGAACGTTTTCGCGACGAGCGGTTTGCGCAGCGGATGCAGGTGGCCTGAGCGGCCTGCCGGCCCACGGGGTTTTCACCCGCGACGTGCGCGGCGCGCGCCTGTACAAACGCGCGCATGACTTCTTTCTTCTGCTCTTCCTTCCGGACCCATCGCCGCGCCGCGCTGGCCGCTTCCGTCGCCACCGCCCTCACGCTGATGGCCGCTCCTTCGTGGGCCCAAGGCACCTGGCCGACCAAGCCCGTGCGCATCGTCGTGCCCTTCGCGGCCGGCGGCACCACCGACATCCTGGCGCGCGCCGTCGCGCCCGAGCTGTCGAAGGCCTTCGGCCAGCAGTTCATCGTGGACAACCGCGCGGGCGCGGGCGGCAACGTGGGCGCCGAGCTTGTGGCCCGCGCGCCGAACGACGGCTACACGCTGCTGATGGGCACGGTGGGCACGCACGGCATCAACCGCGCGCTGTACCCCAAGCTGCCCTTCGACCCGATCAAGGACTTCGCGCCGATCACGCTGGTGGCCGCCGTGCCGAATGTGATGGAGATGAATGCCGACAAGGCGAAGACGCTGAACATCCGCAATGTGCAGGACTTCATCAAGTACGCCAAGGCCAACCCGGGCAAGCTCAACATGGCGTCGAGCGGCAGCGGCACGTCGATCCATCTCGCCGGCGAACTGTTCAAGAGCATGACCGGCACGTTCATGGCCCACATCCCGTACAAGGGCTCGGGCCCGGCGCTGCTGGACATGGTGGGCGGCAACGCCGACGTCATGTTCGACAACCTGCCCTCGTCGATGGCACAGATCAAGGCCGGCAAGCTCACCGCGCTGGCCGTGACGAGCGCGCAGCGTTCGCCCGCGCTGCCGGACATTCCGACGGTGGCTGAAGCGGGAGGCCCGTCGCTCAAGGGCTACGAGGCAAGCTCGTGGTTCGGGCTGCTGGCCCCGGCCGGAACCTCACCGGAGATCGTGAACCGCATCCAGCAGGAAGTGGCCAGGTCGCTGGGCACGCCGGCCATCAAGGAAAAGATGCTCGCGCAGGGCGCGATCCCGAGCGGCAATTCGCCCGCCGACTTTACGAAGCTCATTGCGAGCGAGCACGTGAAGTGGGCCAAGGTGGTCAAGGACTCCGGCGCGAAAGTTGACTGACCCCCAGGCTTCGCGCACTTCGTGTCGCTGACGCCAACCCCCTTGCAGGGAGCAACGCCTGCGGCCCGGCAAAGCCGGTTCCGCGGCGTTTCGCGACTGGAACCGTTCGATCTGGTCGATCAGGTCTTCCAGGTCACGTCTTTTTTCTCGGCCAGCGAATCCTTGAGCATGTGCAGCAGCGGGATCGCACGCTGGTGCAGCCCGACATGCTGCTTCTCGGCCTCGCTGGCGTGGCCTTCGACCGCATAGTCGTCGTTGTTGTGCACGTTGGCGGCCTCGCGCGCCAGCGCGGCTTCGAGGGCCGCAATGGCGCCCGGGATCTGCTCGACCGTGATGATGCCTTGCGGCGCAATCGCCTTGCCGACGATGTCGAACAACTGCCGGGCATGCACTTCGAGCATCACGAAGTCGGGAGAGGCTCGGGACTGGAATCGATAGAGCATGGTGTTCTCACTCACTTGTAGATGTAGTCACGGGCAAAAGGGTACACCGATTGCGCGCCGCGCAGAACGCCGTGTTCGACCTTGCCGTCTGGCTTGGTGGACAGCATCTGGTGCAGCGAGATCCAGCCCTGCTCGAAACTCATGGCCGAGCCTGCGAGGTAGAGACGATAGGCCCGCAGGATGCGCTCGGCGTTGTCGCTCTGGCGGCCGCCGCTGCGCCGCAGCACTTCGCGCGCGGCGTCGAGCTGCGCCTCCAGCGCGTCCGACCAGGCCCAGAGCGTGCGCGCATAGTGCGGGCGCAGGCTCTCGGTATCGACCATCTCCAGGCCGGCCGCGGCCGTCTCGCGCAACACGTGCGTCACGTGCAGCAGTTCGCCGCCCGGGAAGATGTACTTCTCGATGAAGTCGCCCATGCCGGCGCCGAGCTGGCGGTAGTTGAGTTCGCCCGAGGTGATGCCGTGGTTCATCACCAGCCCACCCGGCCTCAGCAGCGAATGGATCTTGCGGAAGTAGGTCGGCATGTTGGCCGCGCCCACGTGCTCGAACATGCCGACCGAGGAAATCTTGTCGAAAGGCTGGCCGACCGACAGCTCGCGGTAGTCGCGCAGTTCGACGCGCACGCGGCCTTGCAGGCCCTTTTCCTCGATCAGGCGCTGCACGTACGCGTGCTGGTTCTTCGACAGCGTGATGCCGGTAGCGTCCACGCCGTAATGCTCGGCCGCCCACAGCAGTAACGCGCCCCAGCCCGAGCCGATGTCGAGATAGCGCTCGCCCGGCTGCAGCATGAGCTTGCGGCAGATGTGGTCGAGCTTGGCTTCCTGCGCCTGCGCCAGCGTGAGATCGGGCGTACGGAAGTACGCACATGAATAGACCCGGCGCGCGTCGAGCCACAGCGCGTAGAAGTCGTCGGACACGTCATAGTGGAACTCGATCTGGGCCGCATCCTTGCGCAGCGAATGCGAGCCGTGCGACTTGGCCATGTGCTGAAGGCGGCTCCACCAGCCTGTGTCGGTTTCGGCCGGGTTGCCGGGCAGCATGCCGACCGTGGCGTCGATCAGGTCGCGCATGGCCCCCTCGATCTGCACCTTGCCCTCGACATACGCCTCACCGATGGCGCCCACCTGCCGCGCTGCCAGCTTGGCGAGCACGGCCCACTCCTTGAAGGCCAGCGTGACGCGGGCTCCCGCCTGGGCAACACGCCGGCCATCGGGCAGTTCCAGCGCGATGGGGACAGGCAGCGAAGCCAGCTGCGACTCGATCTTGGGTATCAAGTTTTGCATGGAGCCCATGGTATTGATTTTTCAAAGTTTTTGCATGACTGCCCTTGTCGGCCGAAGCCGCGACCCGCGCGCCGGACGGCCGTTACGAATCGCCATTGACAGCAGATTGTTTATGTCTAAACTATTGAACCATGAACAGCCTAAGCCCGGTCAAACCCGCTCCCGCCTCGGACCTCCAACGCATCCTGTGCATCGGCGGCGGGCCGGCGGGCCTGTACTTCGCCCTGTTGATGAAGGCGCGCAACCCCGCGCTGCAGATCACGGTGGTGGAACGCAACCGCCCCTTCGACACCTTCGGCTGGGGCGTGGTGCTGAGCGACCAGACGCTGGGCAACCTGCGCGCGGCCGATGCGCCAACCGCGGCGCTGATCGGCAACGAGTTCCACCACTGGGACGACATCCAGGTCTTCTTCAAGGGCCGCCAGGTGCGCTCGGGCGGCCACGGCTTCTGCGGCATCGGCCGCAAGCGGCTGCTGAACATCCTGCAGGAGCGCTGCCTGGCACTGGGCGTCGAGCTGGTGTTCGAGACCGACGCCACCGACGACCAGGCGATCGCCGCGCAGTACAAGGCCGACCTCGTGATTGCCAGCGACGGCCTCAACAGCCGCATCCGCCAGCGCTATGCCGACGTGTTCAAGCCCGACATCGACCTGCGCAACTGCCGCTTCGTGTGGCTGGGCACGCACCAGACCTTCGACGCCTTCACCTTCGCCTTCGAGCAGACCGAGCACGGCTGGTTTCAGGCGCATGCCTACCAGTTCGACGACAAGACCTCGACCTTCATCGTCGAGACGCCCGAGGCCGTGTGGAAGGCCCACGGTCTCGACCAGATGGAGCAGCCCGAGGCCATCGCCTTCTGCGAGAAGCTCTTCGCCAAGTACCTGGGCGGCCACCCGCTCATCAGCAACGCCACGCACCTGCGCGGCTCGGCCAACTGGATCCGCTTTCCGCGCGTGGTGTGCGAGCGCTGGACGCACCGCATCGACGTCGAAGGCCGCTCGGTGCCCGTCGTGCTGATGGGCGACGCCGCGCACACGGCGCATTTCTCGATCGGCTCGGGCACCAAGCTCGCGCTGGAAGACGCGATCGACCTGGCCAACGAGTTCGCGCAGGGCGGCACGGTCGACCATGTGCTCGAAGGCTACGAGGCGCGCCGCAGCGTCGAGGTGCTGAAGATCCAGAACGCCGCGCGCAACTCCACCGAGTGGTTCGAGAACGTGCCGCGCTACACGGGCATGCAGATCGAGCAGTTCGCCTACTCGCTGCTCACTCGCTCGCAGCGCATCAGCCATGAGAACCTGCGCGTGCGCGACACGCAGTGGCTCGGCGGCTACGAGCAGTGGCTCGCAGGCGGCAAGGCGATGGCGCCGATGCTCATGCCCTACAAGGTGCGCGGGCTCACGCTGAAGAACCGCATCCTCGTGTCGCCGATGGCCACCTATAGCGCGGTCGACGGTGTGCCGCAAGACTTCCTGCTGGTGCACCTGGGCGCACGCGCGCTCGGCGGCGCCGCGATGGTGTTCGTCGAAATGACGAGCCCGACGCCCGAAGGCCGCATCACGCCGGCATGCACGGGCCTGTACAACGACGCGCAGCAGGCCGCCTTCAAACGCATCGTCGATTTCGTGCACACGCAGTCAAGCGCGAAGATCGCCATGCAGCTCGGCCACAGCGGCCCCAAGGGCTCGACCCGCGTGGGCTGGGAAGGCACCGACGAACCGCTCGAAAGCGGCAACTGGCCGGTGCTCGGCGCAAGTGCCGTGCCTTACGGCGAGCAGAACCAGTTGCCCGCAGCGATCACCCGCTCCGAGATGGACACGCTGCGCGAGCAATTCGTAGCCTCCACCCGCCGCGCCGCCGAATGCGGCTTCGACTGGCTCGAGCTGCACTGCGCGCACGGCTACCTGCTGTCGGCCTTCATCAGCCCGCTCACCAACCTGCGCACCGACGAATATGGCGGCGACATCGAGGCGCGCTGCCGCTACCCGCTCGAAGTGTTCCGCGCCATGCGCGCGGTGTGGCCCGCCGACAAGCCGATGAGCGTGCGCATCTCCGCGCACGACTGGGCGCCCGGCGGCAACACCGATGCCGATGCGATCGTGGTCGCACGTCTTTTCAAGGAAGCCGGCGCCGATTTCATCGACGTGTCGTCGGGCCAGACCACGCGCGCCGCGAAGCCGGTGTACGGGCGCATGTACCAGACGCCGTTCTCGGACCGCATCCGCAACGAGGTCGGCATCTCGACCATCGCCGTGGGCGCCATCACCGACGCCGACCAGGCCAACAGCATCATTGCCGCCGGCCGCGCCGACCTCTGCGCCGTGGCCCGCCCGCACCTCGCCGACCCCGCGTGGACGCTGCACGAGGCCGCAAAGCTGCAGAGCCGCGACGTCGATTGGCCCAAGCAATACCTGAGCGGCCGCGACCAGATGTACCGCGAGATCGCGAAGCAGCAGCAGATGGCCGCGGCTGCAGTGACGGCACAGAACAACGAGGAGACGCACTGACATGGACCTCGAAGCCCGCGCCCACAGCGAACACCCCGAGGCCCTGCGCCTCTGGCTGCGGCTCCTGACCTGCACCCAGCTCATCGAGAAGCAGGTGCGCAACGAACTGCGCTCCCAGTTCGCCACCACGCTGCCGCGCTTCGACCTGATGTCGCAGCTCGAGCGCTCGCCCGACGGGCTGAAGATGAACGAGCTCTCGCGCCGCATGATGGTGACGGGCGGCAACGTGACCGGCATCACCGACCAGCTCGTGGCCGAAGGACTGGTCGAACGAATCAACGTCGAAGGCGACCGGCGCGCGTGGCGCGTGCGGCTCACCGCGCGCGGGCGCAAGCTCTTCAACGAGATGGCGCAGCAGCATGAAGACTGGATCGTCGAGGCCTTTGCGGGCCTCAGCGGCAAGGAGATCGCGCAGCTCCACAAGCTGCTCGGCAAGGTCAAGCAACACTCACACAACCAACTATTGATGGCGGAGACCGAATGAAGCACTACATCGGCGCAGGCAACCCCATGCGCGCGCAATTCGAGGCGAAGGCGGCCTACAAGGCCGAGCACTTCGCGTGGAGTTTTGAAGCCGGTGTCGGCACCATCACGCTGAACCGGCCCGAGCGCAAGAACCCGCTGACCTTCGACTCGTACGCCGAACTGCGTGACCTGTTCCGCGCACTGGCCTACGCCACCGACGTGAAGGTCATCGTCGTGACCGGTGCGGGCGGCAACTTCTGCTCGGGCGGCGACGTGCACGAGATCATCGGCCCGCTGACCGGCATGCGCATGCCCGAGCTGCTGGAGTTCACGCGCATGACGGGCGACCTGGTCAAGGCGATCCGCGCCTGCCCCCAACCGATCGTCGGCGCCATCGACGGCGTGTGCGCCGGTGCCGGCGCGATGATCGCGCTGGCCTGCGACCTGCGCTACGGCTCGCCCGCCACGCGCACCGCATTCCTGTTCACGCGCGTGGGCCTGGCCGGCGCGGACATGGGCGCGTGTGCACTGCTGCCGCGCGTGATCGGCCAGGGCCGTGCGTCGGAACTGCTGTTCACCGGCCGCGCCATGACCGCGCAGGAAGGCCATGCCTGGGGCTTCTTCAACGCCCTGCACGAAAGCGATGCGTTGCTCGAAGCCGCCATCAAGGTGGCGCGCGACCTGGCGGAAGGTCCGACCTTCGCGCATGGCATGACCAAGACCATGCTGTCGCAGGAATGGTCCATGACCATCGACCAGGCCATCGAGGCCGAGGCGCAGGCGCAAGCGATCTGCATGCAGACCGAAGATTTCAAGCGGGCGTACGAGGCCTTTGCGGCCAAGCGCAAACCCGTGTTCGGTGGAGATTGACGCGATGATGACCAAAGCACCTGCACCGCCATCGACCGCGCACCTCGCGCTGCCGTTCTTCGACGATGCACATCGCGCATTGGCCGATGGCCTGCTGCCCTGGGCCGCCGCGCAGGAGGTGGACGAGCGCGACGACCGCGCGGCGTGCCGGGACTGGGTGAAGCGGCTCGGCGACGGCGGCTGGCTGCGCTATGCCGTGCCCGGCAGCGCTGGCGGTGCGCTCGAGCGCCTCGACTCGCGCGCACTCGTGCTGCTGCGCGAGACGCTGGCCTTCCATTCGCCGCTCGCCGACTTCGCCTTCGCCATGCAGGGTCTCGGCAGCGGTGCGATCACGCTCGCTGGCACGCCAGAACAGCATGCAAGCTACCTGACTGCCGTGGCGAAGGGCAGCAAGATCGCGGCCTTCGCGCTCAGCGAACCCGAGGCAGGCTCCGACGTGGGTGCAATGGCCATGCGCGCCGAAGCGGCCGCCGACGGCTGGCGCCTGAACGGCGAGAAAACCTGGATCAGCAACGGCGGCATCGCCGATTTCTACTGCGTGTTCGCGAAGACCGATCCCACGGGCGGCACGCGCGGCATCACGGCCTTCATCGTCGACGCGACGACGCCCGGCCTCGACACCTCCGCGCACATCGACGTGATGGCACCGCATCCGCTCGCCACGCTGCGTTTCGAGAACTGCATCGTGCCGCGCACGGCGCAGCTCGGCGAACTCAACGGCGGCTTCAAGCTCGCGATGCGCACGCTCGACATCTTCCGCGCCTCGGTGGCGGCGGCAGCGCTCGGCATGGGTCGCCGCGCACTGGCCGAAGCCATCTCGCATTCGAAGAACCGCCGCATGTTCGGCCAGACGCTCGCCGACTTCCAGCTCACGCAGGCCAAGCTTGGCGAGATGGCCGCGCTGATCGACAGCGCGGCGCTGCTCACCTACCGCGCCGCATGGATGCGCGATGACGCCGAGCAGCGCGGCGCGCCTGCGGTCGGCGATGTGTCAGCCGCTGCCGCAATGGCCAAGATGTGCGCCACCGAGAACGCCAGCCGCGTGATCGACATGGCACTGCAGATGCATGGCGGCCTCGGCGTGAAGGTTGGCACGAAGATTGAGAGCCTCTACCGCGACATTCGCTCGCTGCGCATCTACGAAGGCGCGACGGAGGTTCAACAACTGATCATTGGCAAATCCGTTCTGCGGGGATAAACACCGTGTCTGCCCAAGTCGACCGCTTCGTTCACGACCGCCTGCCGCCCGCCGAGCAGCTGCCCGTCTTTCGCTACGACCTGCCCGAGCTGCAGTTGCCCGACCAGCTGAACCTGGTCGAGGAACTGCTCGACAAGGCCGCGTCGAAGGGCTTCGGCGACAACCCGATGCTGCGTTCACCGCAGGGCACGCTGACGTATGCGCAGGCCGCCATCGAAGTCAACCGCATTGCGCAGGTGCTGACCGAGGATCTCGGACTCGTGCCGGGAAATCGCGTGCTGCTGCGCGGTGGCAACTCGGTGGCCATGGCTCTGTCGTGGCTCGCGGTGGTGAAGGCCGGACTGATCGCGGTGGCGACGATGCCGCTGCTGCGCGCAAAGGAGCTGGGCGACATCATCGAGAAGGCGCAGCCCGTTGCTGCGCTGTGCGATGGCCGCCTGCTCGACGAACTCGCGATCGCACAGCGCGAGCACCCCGTGCTGGCCACCGTGATCGCATTCAACAGGCCCGAAGCGCCGGACTCGCTCTCCGCGCGCGCGGCGAAGAAGAGCGGCGTGTTCACGGCCTGCCCCACGGCTTCCGACGACATCGCGCTGCTGGCCTTCACCTCGGGCACCACGGGCAAGCCCAAGGCGCCCGTCACCACGCACCGCGACGTGCTCGCAATGTGCGAGACCTGGCCGCGCCACGTGTTGCGCGCGCGCAGCGACGACATCGTGATCGGCTCGCCGCCGCTGGCTTTCACCTTCGGGCTCGGCGGGCTGCTCGTGTTCCCGATGTGGGCCGGCGCTTCGGTGTACTTTGCCGACGCGCCGTTCACACCAGAAGGGCTGGTGAAGCTCATCAACGAGGTGGGCGCGACGATCTGCTACACGGCGCCGACCTTTTATCGCCAGATGGCGCCCTTCGTGAAGCAGCACGGCATGCCCAGCCTGCGCATCAGCGTGAGTGCGGGCGAGGCGCTGCCCGACGCCACACGCCAGCTGTGGAAGGAAGCCACCGGCATCGAGATGCTCGACGGCATTGGCGGCACCGAGGTGTTCCACATCTACATCTCCGCCGCGGGCGGCGACGTACGCCGCGGCGCGGTGGGCAAGGTGGTTCCCGGCTTCACCGCCAAGGTGGTGGACGACGAAGGCAACGAAGTGCCGCGCGGCACGGTTGGCAAGCTTGCGCTGCAAGGCCCGGTGGGCTGCCGCTATCTCGACGATCCGCGCCAGGCCGACTACGTAAAGAACGGCTGGAACTACCCGGGCGATTCCTTCGTGCAGGACGACGACGGCTATTTCTTCTACCAGGCGCGCGCGGACGACATGATCATCACAGCCGGCTACAACGTCGGCGGGCCGGAGGTCGAAGACGCGCTGCTGAAGCACCCGGCGGTCGCCGAGTGCGGCGTGATCGGCAAGCCCGACGCCGACCGCGGCATGATCGTGAAGGCATTCTGCGTGCTCAAGCCAGGGCACGAAGGCGATGCGGCCCTCGTGAAGGCGCTGCAGGACCATGTGAAAGCGACGATCGCACCGTTCAAATACCCGCGGGAGATCGAGTTCGTCGCGGTGCTGCCGCGCACCGAAACCGGCAAGCTCCAGCGATTCAAACTGAGACAACTCAACACCACACCATGATCAACAAACTCCTGCAGCCTGAAGGCTGGCTGCCTCCCAAGGGCTATGCAAACGGTGTCGCTGCACGCGGCACGATGCTGTTCGTCGGCGGCCAGATCGGCTGGAATGCACAACAGCAGTTCGAGTCGGACGACTTCATCGAGCAATGCGGCCAGGCACTGCGCAACATTGCCGAGGTGTTGCGCGCAGGCGGCGCGGGCCCCGAGCACATGGTGCGCATGACCTGGTACGTGACGGACCGCGACGAATACAGCCGCCGGCTCTCCGAGCTCGGCCCCGTCTATCGCGATGCCATGGGCCGCAACTTCCCGGCCATGACCTGCGTGCAGGTGGCGGCGCTGGTCGAGCACCGCGCAAAGGTGGAGATCGAAGTCACGGCAGTCGTTCCCGACTGATTGGGCGGCAACGGCCGGCGGAAATAAAAATGCCCTCTTCGAGAGGGCATTTTTATTAATTCAGCGACAAAAGAAAAAGGCCCTTTGAATTTCAAAGGGCCTTTTAAATTGGTTGCGCGAGCAAGATTTGAACTTGCGACCTTTGGGTTATGAGCCCAACGAGCTACCAGGCTGCTCCATCGCGCGGCAAGATAGAATTATAACTTATTCTGCAGCGCTTTGCTCGGCTGCTTCTTCTTTAATTTCAGCACGGTCGACCAGTTCGACGAGCGCCATCGGGGCATTGTCGCCCACGCGGAAACCCATCTTCAGGATGCGGGTGTAGCCGCCCGGACGCGCTGCGAAACGCGGGCCGAGTTCGCCGAAGAGCTTGACGACGCTGTCGCGGCTGCGCAGGCGGTCGAAGGCCAGGCGCTTGTTGGCGAGCGTGGGCTTCTTGGCGAGCGTGATCATCGGTTCGATGACGCGGCGCAGTTCCTTGGCCTTGGGGACCGTGGTCTTGATGACTTCGTGCTCGATGAGCGAATTCATCATGTTCTGCAGCATCGCGAGGCGGTGCGAGCTGGTGCGGTTGAGTTTGCGGAGTCCGTGTCCGTGACGCATGGTGCTTTCCTTTACTTTATAAAAACAGGCAGCCGTGTCAGGTACTGCCCGGTGCACTGGCCCTTTCAGGGGCCAAATTCAAAAATTCAAATCAACGCTTGTCGAGACCGGCCGGCGGCCAGCTTTCGAGCTTCATGCCCAAGGTCAGGCCGCGCGAAGCGAGGACTTCCTTGATTTCGTTGAGCGACTTGCGACCCAGATTCGGGGTCTTGAGCAGCTCGTTTTCGGTGCGCTGGATCAGATCACCGATGTAGTAGATGTTTTCGGCCTTCAGGCAGTTGGCCGAACGCACCGTCAGTTCGAGTTCGTCGACAGGGCGCAGCAGGATCGGATCGAATTGCTGTGCGCTGCGCGGTGCGGGTGCATCGAATGCAGCGAGTTCGCCGCCTTCGAGCTGCGCAAACACGGCGAGCTGTTCGACCAGGATTTTAGCCGAAGCGCGCACGGCATCTTCGGCGGTGATCGCACCGTTGGTCTCGATTTCGACCAGCAGCTTGTCCAGGTCGGTACGCTGTTCGACACGGGCGCTTTCGACCGTGTAGCTCACGCGCTTGACCGGCGAGAACGAGGCGTCCAAGACGATGCGGCCGATCGACTTGGTCGGCTCGTCGGCGTAGCGGCGCATCGTGCCGGGCACGTAGCCGCGACCCTTTTCAACCTTGATCTGCATGTCGAGCTTGCCGCCTTGCGACAGGTGCGCGATCACGTGGTCGGGGTTGATGATCTCGACGTCGTGCGGGGTCTGGATGTCCGATGCCAGGACCGGACCTTCGCCGTCCTTGCGCAGGCTCAGCGTGACTTCGTCGCGGTTGTGGAGCTTGAACACCACGCCCTTGAGATTCAGCAGGATGTTGACGACATCTTCCTGCACGCCGTCGATCGACGAGTACTCATGCAGAACGCCGGCGATCGTGACTTCGGTGGCCGAATAGCCCACCATGGACGACAGCAGAACGCGACGCAGCGCGTTGCCGAGCGTGTGGCCATAGCCGCGCTCGAAAGGCTCGAGCGTCACCTTGGCCTTGTTGGCCGCAAGTTGCTCGACCTGGATGGTCTTGGGTTTCAGCAGGGTGGTTTGCATGCAGACTTCCTCTCAATACCCCCGGCTCGTTACACCGGTAAGGCTGGTGAAGCACCTGATCCGCGACGAAGCGCGGAGCAGGAACGTGAACAACAATAACAATCTCCCACACGCGCCGAAGGGCGGGTGCGGGTAGAAAAAATCAACGCGAATACAGTTCGACGATCAGCGATTCGTTGATGTCGGCTGCGAATTCGTCGCGATCGGGCACCTTCTTGAACGTGCCTTCGGCCTTGTCGGCATTCACATCGACCCAAGCCGGGATACCGACTTGCTGGGCGAGTTGCAGCGCTTCGACAATGCGGTTCTGCTTCTTGGACTTGTCGCGCACGGCGATCACGTCACCGGTCTTGACCAGGTACGACGGGATGTTGACCGACTGGCCGTTCACCGTGATCGCCTTGTGCGACACGAGCTGGCGTGCTTCAGCGCGGGTCGAGCCGAAGCCCATGCGGTAGACGACGTTGTCCAGGCGCGATTCGAGGATGAACAGCAGGTTGGCGCCGGTGTTGCCACGGCGACGATCGGCTTCTTCGAAGTAGCGGCGGAATTGCTTTTCGAGCACGCCGTACATGCGCTTGACCTTCTGCTTTTCACGCAGTTGCAGGCCGTAGTCGGAAGTGCGCTGACCCGAGGTGCGACCGTGCTGGCCGGGCTTGGAGTCGAACTTGGCCTTGTCCTGGATCGAACGGCGGGCGCTCTTCAGGAACAGGTCGGTGCCTTCACGGCGGGAAAGTTTGGCCTTGGGGCCGAGGTAACGTGCCACGATTCTTCCTTTGTGTATCTGCCGCAGTTGCCTGCGGGAGCCACTTGCGAAACGCGAGTGGCGGTGGGCTTAGATAAAAAACAAATGCGCAGCCGCTATTCAAAGCCGGCTGCGCCTTGCGGACTGACGATCAGATGCGGCGACGCTTCTGGGGACGGCAGCCGTTGTGCGGAACGGGCGTCACGTCGGCAATGGAATTGATCCGGATGCCGAGCGCAGCCAGTGCGCGCACCGACGATTCGCGACCGGGGCCCGGGCCCTTGATCTCGACGTCGAGGTTCTTGATACCTTGTTCGACAGCAGCACGGCCGGCCACTTCGGAAGCGACCTGCGCAGCGAACGGGGTCGACTTGCGCGAGCCCTTGAAGCCCTGGCCACCCGACGAAGCCCACGACAGGGCGTTGCCCTGGCGATCGGTGATCGTGATGATGGTGTTGTTGAACGAGGCATGCACGTGGGCGATGCCGTCCGCAACGTTCTTGCGAACCTTCTTGCGAACGCGCTGTGCGGCGTTGTTTGCAGGTGCTTTAGCCATGCTTGTCTATCCTTATTTCTTCAGGGACTGCGCTGCCTTGCGCGGACCCTTGCGGGTGCGGGCATTGGTGCGCGTGCGCTGGCCGCGCATCGGCAGGCCGCGACGGTGACGGAAGCCGCGATAGCAGCCGATGTCCATCAAACGCTTGATGTTCATCGTCGTCTCGCGACGCAGATCGCCTTCGATGGTGAACAGAGCGATCTGGTCGCGGATCTTCTCGAGATCGGCGTCGGTCAGATCCTTGATCTTCTTCGAATATTCGATGCCGCTCGCTTCGCAGATCTGACGGGCGCGGGTGCGACCGATGCCGAAGATGGCGGTCAGGCCGATTTCAGCGTGCTTGTGCGGCGGAATGTTGATGCCAGCAATACGTGCCATGTGCGTCCTCTAATACTCTTCAATCAACCCTGGCGCTGCTTGTGGCGCGGGTCGGTGCAAATCACACGCACCACACCTTTACGGCGGATGACCTTGCAATTACGGCAGATGGTTTTGACCGAAGCCGAAACTCTCATTTCATTCTCCTAAAACTGTTTAACGTGGCGGTCTACCGCCCGGACTCAATACTGCAACACAGCCCTACGATGTCTTGAAGTTCGCCTTCTTCAGCAGCGATTCGTACTGCTGGGACATCATGTAGTTTTGCACCTGGGCCATGAAGTCCATCGTGACGACCACGATGATCAGCAGGGAGGTACCACCGAAGTAGAACGGCACGTTGTACTTCAGGATCAGGAACTCGGGCAGCAGGCAGACGAAGGTGATGTACACCGCGCCGGCCAACGTCAGGCGAACCAGAATCTTGTCGATATAGCGAGCGGTCTGGTCACCCGGGCGAATGCCAGGAATGAATGCACCACTCTTCTTCAGGTTGTCGGCCGTTTCCTTGCTGTTGAACACGAGTGCCGTGTAGAAGAAGCAGAAGAAAACGATCGCGGCAGCATACAACAGCACGTAGATCGGCTCGCCAGGACGCAGTGCGCCGGCAACGTCCTTGATCCAGCGGAAACCACCTTCACCGGTGCTGAACCAGCCAACCACCGTTGCGGGCAGCAGGATGATCGACGAAGCGAAGATCGGCGGAATCACACCGGCCATGTTCAGCTTCAAGGGCAGGTGCGACGATTGGCCGCCATAGACCTTGTTGCCGACCTGGCGCCGCGCATAGTTCACGAGGATCTTGCGCTGGCCGCGTTCCACGAACACCACGAAGTAGGTGACCAGCACCACGACAGCGATGATGAAGAGCGCAATGATCGGATTCATCGCACCGGTCGTCACCAGCGAAGCCAGGCCGCCGATGGCGTTGGGCAAACCGGCCGCGATACCCGCAAAGATCAGGATCGAGATGCCGTTGCCCAGGCCGCGCTCGGTGATCTGTTCGCCGAGCCACATCAGGAACATCGAACCTGCCGTCAGGCTCACCATGGCGGTCAGGCGGAAGCCGAAACCGGGGGCGATGACCAGACCGGCCGACGACTCGAGGGCCACTGCGATGCTGAACGACTGGAACAGTGCCAGACCCAGCGCGCCGTAGCGCGTGTACTGCGTGATCTTGCGGCGGCCGGCCTCGCCTTCCTTCTTCAATTGCTCGAAGGTCGGAAGCACGTAGGTCATCAGCTGCATGATGATCGACGCCGAGATGTACGGCATGATCCCCAACGCGAACACGGTGAAGCGCGACAGCGCACCGCCCGAGAACATGTTGAACAGGCTCAGAATGCCGCCCTGCTGGCCCTGGAACAACGCCGCCAGCTGGTCCGGGTTGATACCCGGCACAGGAATGTGCGCGCCAATCCGGTAGACCACGAGCGCGAGCAGCAAAAAGACGAGCCGACGACGGAGGTCGCCGAACTTGCCTGTTTTTGCGATCGTTGCCGCGTTAGTTGCCACGAAGAACTTCTTTCAGTCCGATGGTGATCAGGCGATGCTGCCGCCGGCCGCTTCGATAGCAGCCTTGGCGCCAGCCGTTGCGCCCACGCCCGTCAGCTTGACGGCCTTGGTGAGTTCACCGGTCTTGACGACCTTGACGACCTTGGCGAGCTGGCCCACGAGGCCGGCTTGCTTCAGCGCCAGGACATCCACTTCAGCCAGACCGAGCTGCTCGAGGGCAGTCAGCGTGACTTCGGCGTTGAACTTCAGCAGGTGCGACTTGAAGCCACGCTTCGGCAGGCGACGCTGCAGCGGCATTTGACCGCCTTCGAAGCCGACCTTGTGGAAACCGCCTGCGCGCGACTTCTGACCCTTGTGACCGCGGCCTGCGGTCTTGCCGATGCCGGAGCCGATACCGCGGCCGACGCGACGCTTCGCGTGCTTGGCGCCGGCTGCCGGCTTGATGCCATTGAGTTCCATATCAGTCTCTCTTACAGAACCTTGACCAGATAACTGATCTTGTTGATCATGCCGCGCACCGCCGGGGTGTCCTGCAGCTCGCTCACGCTGTTGAGCTTGCGCAGGCCGAGGCCACGCACGGTCGCGCGATGCGATTCCTTGGTGCCAATCGGGCTCTTGACCAGTTGCACCTTGAGGGTTTGTTGTTGCGTCGTCATTTGAATGCTTCCTTCAGCCTTGCGAGAGCTTGCGCTCAGGCGAAGATTTCTTCGACGGTCAGGCCGCGCTTGGCAGCCACATCGGACGCGGTCGTCGAGTTCTTCAACCCGTCGAGCGTGGCGCGAACCATGTTGTAGGGGTTCGACGAACCATGGCTCTTGGCCACGATGTCGGTGATGCCCATGACTTCGAACACGGCGCGCATCGGACCGCCGGCGATGATGCCAGTACCCTTCGGGGCGGGGATCATGACGACCGAAGCGGCGCCATGGTGACCCGTCACGCGGTGATGCAGCGTGCCGTTCTTGATCGGAGCCTTGAACAGGTTGCGACGGGCTTCTTCCATTGCCTTCTGCACTGCAGCAGGCACTTCCTTCGACTTGCCCTTGCCCATGCCGACGCGGCCGTCGCCGTCGCCCACGACGGTGAGTGCTGCGAAACCGAGGATACGACCACCCTTCACCACCTTGGTGACGCGGTTGATCGCGATCATCTTCTCGCGCAAACCGTCTTCAGGGCCTTCGTTCTGCGTTCTTGCTTGAATCTTTGCCATTTTGAATCTCGTGTCCGGTTAGAACTGCAGACCGGCTTCGCGAGCCGCCTCGGCCAGCGCCTTGACGCGGCCGTGGTACGCAAAACCTGCGCGGTCGAAGGCGACCTTCTCGACGCCGGCAGCCTTCGCCTTTTCAGCGATGCGCTTGCCGACGGCGGTCGCAGCAGCGGCATTGCCGCCCTTGCCCGAACCGCCGAGCGAGGTACGCACTTCGGCTTCGGCCGTCGATGCGGTTGCAATCACCTTGGTGCCGTCGTCGGAGATGACGGTGGCGTAGATGTGCAGGTTGGTGCGGTTCACCGTCAGACGGGCCACGCCCTGCGTCGCGATGCGGATGCGGGTCTGGCGCGAGCGGCGAAGACGCTGTGCTTTTTTGGTCAACATCATTTTGCTGCCCCTTACTTCTTCTTGGTCTCTTTGATCACGATCTTCTCGTCCGAATAACGGATGCCCTTGCCCTTGTAAGGCTCAGGCGGACGAACAGCGCGGATCTCAGCGGCGATTTGACCAACGCGCTGACGGTCAGCACCCTTGATCACGATTTCGGTCGGGGTCGCGGTGGCCACCGTGATGCCTTGAGGCATGTCGATGTTGACCGGGTGCGAGTAACCGACTTGCAGGTTCAACTTGTTGTTGGAGGCTGCAGCCTTGTAGCCGACGCCGACCAGGTTGAGCTTCTTCTCGAAGCCCTTGGTCACGCCAACCACCATGTTGTTCACCAGCTGGCGGATCGTGCCGCTCATCGCATTCGCTTCACGCGATTCGTTGGCAGGTTCGAAATTCAGCTTGCCGTCATTGCTGACGATCTTGACCAGTGCATTGCGCGCGAGGTTGAGCGTGCCGCCCGTGCCCTTGACGCTGATCTGGTCTTCCTTGATCGACACATCCACGCCAGCGGGGATGGTGATCGGCATTTTTCCTACTCGGGACATTTCAGTGACTCCTCGATGTCTCGGTTAGGCGACGTAGCACAGAACTTCGCCGCCGACACCGGTGGCGCGCGCCTTGCGGTCGGTCATCACGCCCTGGGGGGTCGTGACGATCGCAACGCCGAGGCCGTTCTGGACTTGCGGAATGGACGAGCTTGCCTTGTAGACGCGCAGGCCGGGGCGGCTCACGCGCTCGATGCGCTCGATGACCGGACGGCCAGCGTAGTACTTCAGAACAATTTCAAGTTCGCTCTTGCCGGCTTCGGTCTTGACCTGGAAGCCGTCGATGTAGCCTTCGTCCTTTAGGACTTGTGCGATCGCGACCTTCACCTTGGAAGACGGGACCGACACGGTGGGCTTCGCCACCATCTGCGCGTTACGGATACGCGTCAGCAGGTCGGCAATGGGATCACTCATGCTCATGTTGTTTGCTCCTGCCTGGCTTACCAGCTGGCCTTGGTGACACCGGGGATGTCGCCAGCGAAGGCCAGTTCACGGATCTTGGCGCGAGCCAGACCGAATTGACGGAAGGTGCCACGGGGGCGACCAGTGATTTCGCAACGGTTGCGCTGACGCGTGGGGTTCGCGTTGCGCGGGAGCTTCTGCAGGCCCAGGCGGGCAGCAGCGCGCTCTTCGTCGGTCTTCTTCACGTCGTTGGAGATCGCCTTCAGTTCCGCGTGCTTCGCAGCGAACTTGGCAACCAGCTTGTCGCGCTTGAGTTCGCGCTGGATCAGGGATTGTTTTGCCATGATTCGCCTCAGTTCTTGAACGGGAAACGGAAACCAGCGAGAAGAGCCTTGGCTTCTTCGTCGGTCTTGGCCGTCGTCGTGATGCTGATATTGAGACCGCGCAGGGCGTCGACCTTGTCGTACTCGATCTCAGGGAAAATGATCTGCTCCTTGACGCCGATGTTGTAGTTGCCACGACCGTCGAAGGCACGACCCGAAATACCGCGGAAGTCACGAACGCGCGGCAGCGCGATGGTCACGAAACGGTCCAGGAATTCATACATCTGAACGCCGCGCAGCGTGACCATGCAGCCGATCGGTTGCATTTCGCGAATCTTGAAGCCGGCAATGGCCTTCTTCGACTTGGTCACCACGGGCTTCTGGCCAGCGATCTTGGTCAGGTCGGCGACAGCGTTGTCGAGAACCTTCTTGTCGGCGACTGCTTCACCCACGCCCATGTTGAGCGTGATCTTGGTGAGGCGCGGGACCTGCATCGGCGACTTGTAGCCGAACTTTTCCGTCAGGTCTTTCGCGATCTTTTCGCGATAGTGTTGTTGGAGACGTGCCATGTGAGTACCTCTTAGGCGAACTTGATTTCGTCGCCGCTCGACTTGAAGACGCGAACAGCCACGCGCTTGCCGTCGGCACCCTGGGTGATCTTGATGCCCACGCGATCGGCCTTGCCGGTCGCGGCATTGAAGATCGCCACGTTGGATTGGTGAATGGGCATGGACTTCTCGACGATGCCACCGGTCGTACCCTTGAGTGGGTTCGGCTTGGTGTGCTTCTTGACGAGGTTCAGGCCTTCGATGACGACGTGCGAGTCATCCTTGCGCAGCGAGATGACGCCCCGCTTGCCCTTGTCACGACCGGCCAACACGATGACCTGGTCGCCTTTGCGAATCTTGTTCATGGCGTTGTTGTCCTTACAGAACTTCGGGTGCCAGCGACACGATCTTCATGAACTTCTCGGTGCGCAGTTCGCGCGTGACCGGTCCGAAGATGCGGGTGCCGATGGGCTCCAGCTTGGCGTTGAGCAGCACGGCGGCATTGCCGTCGAACTTGACGAGCGAACCGTCGGCGCGACGGATGCCCTTGGCGGTACGGACCACCACTGCACTGTAGATCTCGCCCTTCTTGACGCGACCACGTGGAGCGGCTTCCTTGATGCTGACCTTGATGACGTCGCCCACGCTGGCATAACGCCGCTTGGAGCCACCGAGCACCTTGATACACAGGACGGATTTCGCGCCCGTGTTGTCGGCCACTTCGAGCCGGGATTCAGTTTGGATCATTTCTTGATATTCCCAACTTGTACCGATGTGCCTCCAGGAGGGAGGCACCGCGGTCAGTCTTGGGCCCGTCGTCCATGCCTCGAACCACTCGAGGCACTTCCGCTTTGGGCTGAAAGCTTCGCCTTTTGAAAGCGAAGCCAGCGATTGTGGCACGCACTACTGCCGATGTCAACAACCCCATTACATCACCGCGCGCTGGTACTAGACTCCAGGCGGTGCGCGACGCCTTGAATTCCTACCTTCCCCAGCCGAAGCGTCGGCGCGTGCTGGCGGGCGCGGCCGGCCTGCTGGCGTTGGGCCTGGCCGGCTGCCAGAGTGCCGCGCCGAACCCGGACCCCGGCCGGCTGCGGCGCATCGCGGAGGCCCGCTGGGCGCACCGCTTCGATATAGAGGGCACCGTGGCCGGAGGCCTCTCGGGCATCGACTACGACCCAATCCGAGGTGAGTACCTGCTTATCAGCGATGATCGATCGGACCTCGCGCCTGTGCGCTACTACATCGCCCGATGGCCCCAGCCGCAAGCCGCGCGCCCCGAGCCCCTCGGCGTGGTGCAGCTGCAACGCCCCGGCGGCGGCCCCTGGCCCAACAGGCGCCGGGCGGTCGAGGGACTTCCGGTTCCCGACCCCGAAGCATTGCGGCTGCGGCCTGCAACCAACACCTTGCTGTGGACCAGCGAGGGCGACATCGCCCGCGGCTTCGGCCCGGCGCTGTACGAGTCGGCTCGCGACGGCCGCTTTCTGCGTGAATTCTCCCTTCCGGCCATGTTCAGGCCCGACCCCGCCCAGCGCCGCGGCCCGCGCGACAACCTGACGCTCGAAGGACTGGCCCTCACGCCCGATGGCCGCTTCGCCTGGCTCGGCATGGAAAACGCCCTGATCCAGGACGGCCCCGAGCCCACCACCGGCGCCCCAGGCGGGCCTTGCCGCTTCACCCGGATCGATCTGGAAACCGGCCAGGCCGACCGCCAGATCGCCTACGTTCCCGACGCCATCCCCCTGCGCCCGCTGATTCCCGGCAGCTACGCCGACAACGGCGTGAGCGAGATCCTGATGCTCGATGCGGACCGCATGCTGGTGCTGGAGCGCGCCTACGCCACCGGCGCCGGCAATTCGCTGCGCCTGTATGAAATCGACACCCGTGCCGCCAGCGACGTGCTCGCCATCGACGCACTGGCGCCGGGCAACCACCGGCCGGCGGCCAAGACCCTGGTGGCCGACTTCGCCGCGCTCGGCCTGTCACGCCTCGACAACACCGAGGGCATGTGCTGGGGACCACCCCTGCCCGATGGCAAGCGCATGCTGGTCGTCGTGAGCGACGACAATTTCAATCCGCTTCAAATCACCCAGTTCGCCGCCTTCGAATACGCCGACCGACCATGACCATCGCCGTGACCTTCCTGCCCCGCACCGGCCCCGCGCCGCTGCCCCCCGTCGCCTTCATCGGAGGCGGCAACATGGCCAGCGCCATCATTGGCGGCCTGATCCAGCAAGGCACCCCGGCGGATGCGTTCGAGGTGGTCGAGCCCTTCGAGGAGGCCCGCACCAAGCTGGCCCAGTCCTTCGGCATCGCCGCGAAGGCCGACGCGGGCGAGGCGCTGTCGCGCTGCGGGGTGGTGGTGTGGGCAGTCAAGCCCCAGGCCTTTGCCGAAGCAGCCCGTCCGGTGCGCGGCTTCACTGAAGACGCGCTGCACCTGAGCGTGGCCGCGGGCATCCCGTCCGACAGCATCGCCCGCTGGCTCGGAACGGAGCGCGTGGTGCGCGCCATGCCCAACACGCCGGCACTTGTGGGCAAAGGCATGACGGGCCTGTACGCCCGACCCGGCGTCGAAGGGGCCGACCGCTCGCTGGTCGGGCAGCTGCTGGCGCCGACCGGCGAGCTGATCTGGGTCGACGCCGAATCGGCACTCGACGCCGTGACCGCCATGTCAGGCTCGGGCCCGGCGTACGTCTTCTATTTCATCGAGGCGATGACCGAAGCCGGCGTCGAGATGGGCCTGACGCCCGAGCAGGCCCAGCGGCTGGCCATCGGCACCTTCACCGGCGCCTCGGCGCTGGCGCACAGCGCAACCGAACCGCCGTCGGTGCTGCGCGAGCGCGTGACCTCCAAGGGTGGCACCACGTACGCGGCCATCACCTCGCTGCAGCAGGCCGACGTGAAGGCGCAGTTCAAGACCGCGATCCGCGCCGCGCAGAAGCGCGCCGCCGAACTGGGCGAGGAATTCGGCCGCGGCTGATTTCAGGCCGGCGGCAGCGCGCCGGGCCCGAGGAAGAACAGCCACTCGGCGGCCAGCGTGACGGTGCCGTCTTCCAGTTCGAGCAGCACCTCCTCCTTCACCATGAAGCTGTCGCCGGGCTTGGGCGTCACATCCACGATGTGCACGCGCGCCCGGAAGCGCGCGCCCACCGGCATCGGCCGCACGAAGCGCAGGCGGTCGAAGCCGTAGTTCAGCGCGTAATTCGAATCGAAGGGCAGCAGCGTGCGCATGGCCTCACCGGTCAGCCGGACCAGGTGCGAGACCTGGAAGAAGCCCTGCACGATGGTGCCGCCGTAGTCCGCCTCGCGCGCCGCGCGCTCGGGATCGAGATGGATCCACTCGCCTTCGCCGTCGCCCGACAGCTCCGAATAGCGCTGGACCATCTCCTGCGTGATGAAGTGCCATCCGGAGAAGCCCTCCTGGCCGATCTTTCGCTTCAACTGTTCCAGCATGCGGGCACTCTCAGCGGACGGCGTAGCCGACCACTATGCCGGCGAACACCGTGAAGCCCAGCCAATGGTTCAGACGGAAGGCCTTGAAGCAGCCCTCGCGCGTGCGCTCGCGGATCAGCCGCCAGTGCCACAGCGCCTGCACCGCGGCCGCGGCGATGCCGGCGTAGAACAGCGTGCCCAGCGAGTTGCTCGCGCCGGCCCAGGTCCAGACTGCGAGGAAGATCGCGTAGCTCGCCATCACCGCCGCCACATCGAAGCGGCCGAAGGTGATGGCCGAGGTCTTCATGCCGATCTTGAGGTCGTCGTCGCGGTCGACCATCGCGTACTCGGTGTCGTAGGCCAGCACCCAGAACAGGTTGCCCGCCAGCAGCCACGCAGCGAAGACCGGCACGGTGGACTGCACCGCCGCGAAGGCCATCGGAATGCCGAAGCTGAAGGCAATGCCCAGCACCGCCTGAGGGACCGAGACGAAGCGCTTGGCGAACGGGTAGATCAGCGTGATGGCCAATGCCGCGAACGACCACAGCACCGTCGCGCGGTTGGTCGTGAGCACCAGCCCGAAGGCCGCCAACGCCAGCACCACGCCCAGCCCCAGCGCCTCCTTGACCGACATCGCGCCGCTGGTGACGGGCCGCTGCGCCGTGCGCTTCACATGGCGGTCGAAGTCGCGGTCGGCCACGTCGTTGACGCAGCAGCCCGCGCTGCGCATGAGGAAGGTGCCGAGCGTGAATACCACCAGCAGGTGCCAGCCGGGCCAGCCGCCCGCCGCGAACCAGAGCGCGCCCAGCGTGGGCCACAGCAGCAGCAGCCAACCCGCCGGACGGTTCCAGCGGATCAGGTCGAGGTACAACGCAAAACGCCCGCGAGGAGGCACGGGCGCGGTGTTGGGGGGAGCGGACTCAGTCTTCAAGGAGCGAACGCAGCATCCAGGCCGTCTGATCGTGCACCGTGCAGCGCGCGGTCAGCATGTCGGCCGTCGGGTCGTCGCCTGCTTCTTCGGCGACCGGAATGAATTCGCGCGCGATGCGCGACACGGTTTCGTGGCCCTTCACCAGGATGCGCACCATCTCCATCGCCTTGGGCGGGGTCTGCGGCACGTCGGGCACGGTGGCGATCTTGCTGAACTCGGCGTACGAGCCCGGCGCATAGTGGCCCAGCGCGCGGATGCGCTCGGCCAGCACGTCGGTCGCGCCCCACAGCTCGGTGTACTGGCCCATGAACATCGCATGCAGCGAGTTGAAGTGCGGGCCGGTCACGTTCCAGTGGAAATTGTGCGTGGTGAGGTAGAGCGTGTAGGTGTCGGCCAGCACGCGGCTCAGGCCTTCGGCGATGGCGGCGCGGTCCTGGCGCTCGATGCCGATGTTGATGATCGGCGCATTGCGGCTGCCCGACTCCTGCGCGACCACCGTGCCGCCCTTCTTGGGCGCCTTGCCGGCGGAGGAGGCGGACGACGATTTCTTCGAGGCTTTGGCCATGGCGGGAAGTCTTTCTTCAAATTGGGAGGAGTGGACACCCCGATTCTGAAAGCCGGCATGCGGCTTCGCAACAGCGCCACTCTATCTCAGCGATCAACGATTCAGAACGGCCGGCGCGCAGGCCGACCCCGCAAATGCTGCTACGAAAGGCGCTTCACGCCCGGCAGCTCGCAGGCATAGATCGCGTTGCGCAGCGCCGCGATCGCCTCGTAGCGCGTGAAGGTGCGCCGCCATGCGAGCACCACGCGGCGCGTGGGCGGGTCGCGGTCCTGCGCGTCGCGCACCGGCAGGTAGCGCACCATCTGCTCGAGTTCCTTGCGGCCCTTGAGCTTGGGCTTGAGTGCATCGGCAGGCACCGACAGGCGCGGCACCAGCGTCACGCCCATGCCCGAGGCCACCATGTGCTTGATGGTCTCCAGCGACGAGCCTTCGAAGCTCTTGCGGATGCCCTCAGCGTTGCTGGAGAAGCGCGCGAACTCCGGGCACACCTCCAGCACGTGGTCGCGAAAGCAGTGGCCGGTGCCCAGCAGCAGCATGGTCTCGCTCTGCAGTTCTTCCGAGGTGATCGATTCGCGGTCGGCCAACTTGTGCTTGTTGGGCAGAGCCGCCATGAAGGGCTCGTCGTACAGCGGCGCCATCGCGAGGCCGGTGTCGGGAAAGGGCTCGGCCATGATGGCGCAGTCGATCTCGCCGGCGCGCAGCATCTCGAGCAGCTTGACGGTGAAGTTCTCCTGCAGCACCAGCGGCATCTGCGGCGTGCGCGCGATCACCTGCCGCACGAGGTCGGGCAGCAGGTACGGCCCGATGGTGTAGATCACGCCCAGGTTCAGCGGACCGGCCAGCGGGTCCTTGCCGCGCTTGGCGATCTCCTTGATGCTGGCCGCCTGGTCGAGCACGCTCTGGGCCTGCTGCACGATCTGCTCGCCGAGCGGCGTGACGGTCACTTCGCCGGCGCTGCGCTCGAAGAGCTTGACTTCGAGCTCGTCCTCGAGCTTCTTGATGGCGACCGACAGGGTCGGCTGGGAAACGTAGCAGGCCTCGGCCGCCTTGCCGAAGTGCCGTTCGCGGGCCACTGCGACGATGTATTTGAGTTCGGTGAGAGTCATAGCTTGCGTCAATTATGCGCAAGGGTTTGTGACCCGACCGTATAGGGTTTTAGGAGCGCTCATCACGAGTCCCCTTCAAGCGGATATGGTCGACGAGATCAAGGGATTGGCCTTGCTGCTTGCCTCCCCCGCTTCTGTCATTCCTGTCGATGGGGCACCACCGCGCGGTAGAGGCCCCTTCGACGGGAAACCGCTACTTCAAGGCAGCACCGCTTCCCGCGAGGTACTGCGCTGAAAGACGCGCGAACTGACCGCCATCCGTGCTGATCGAGGTCTGGTGGCTGCCTCCTGCGCTGAAGACGATCCCGAAGGTGTGCATATCGCCGTATTCCTGGGTATTGCGCAGCATGTAGTCGACGTGGTTGTCGCGGTAGTGCTGGTCGGTGCCGCCGGGCGTGTCGGAAGGCACGCCCATCGGTGTCTGCCACCACAGGATCGGCAGGCCGTTGCCCAGCGCCGCGCGGTAGTCCGAATACTGCTTCTGCGAATCGTGGAAGTTCGGGCTGGTCTTGTTGCTCGCGTCCCAATAGAACGGAGCGCTTCCGTTCTGGCATTCCGCGGGCGGCGATGCGGCTTCCCTGCAGCCCGCGTCACGGTCGCTGGTCTGGGCGACGATGAAGTCCGCCTGGTTCGCCCCGGCCGTGCGCATCTGGGCGGCAATCTCCGCAGGCGTACCGCTCCAGAAGGCGGGCGGGAATCCGAGCAGCGCCTTGGGCGCGACCTTCCGGCCCATCTGCACGAAGCACTGGCCGAGACCCGCGACGGTGTTCGGCAGCGTGCTGCATTCCGGCTGGCCGCTCACGGCGGCGGCCATCTTCGTCAGATCGCGACCAGGCGCCTGCGACGCGGCGAAGCCCCAGAAGTCCGGCTCTACATTGACCAGGGCAGGCTTGCCCCATTCCGCGATGCGCTGGTACATCAGCCGGACCTGCCCCCAATACTTGTCCATGAAGGTCGCATCGCTGATGCCGCTCAGATTGCCCTCGCCGTTCGCCGTCATCTGGTAGAGCGTGAACATGGGAACCGCACCATAAGCCTCGGCGGCTTGCGCGGAGAAGGTGACGTAGGCCCCATCGGGACTGTTCCACGTGGGCCACGACCCCGCGCCGACGCCCACCAGATAGCGCTCCACGATGTCGGGGTGAATGTCCTGGCTCTTCATGTCGTCGATGGAAGTGGCGCCCAAGCCAACCAGCACGCGAGAGGGCTTGCCAAGCTTTGCGACCAGGGCGGCCGACGCCGCAACGGGTGCAGCGTCGCCGCCCGGGTTGCCCGTAGTGCCACCACCGGTCTGAGTACCACCGCCAGTCGTGCCGCCGCCGCCAGTCGTGCCGCCGCCGCCAGTCGTGCTGCCACCGCTGCCTTGGCTGCCGCTCTGGCCGGCATTGGATGGACCGCCGCTGCCGGACTGACCTGTCGGGCTGCCGACCAGCGCAACGCCGGCTCCGCTACCGCCCCCGCCTCCGCCGCCACAGCCGAAAAGCAGCAGCGAAGTCATCAGTGCGCAAGCGCATCGTCGAGAAGCAAAGTTCATGGGAAAGTCTGTTTAGGTGGAAGAATGCCCCGGCGCGCCCAGGAACGCGCGCGCGGTTCGGTTGTCGGTTGCGCCGCGCGGCTATCCGGCAGCCGTCAGCGGGCGAGGTCCGCGATGAAGGCCGCGTCCTGCGCGCCGCTGTAGATGCGGAAGTCCTGCATGCGGCCCTTGAAGTACGGATCGCCGCCATACTGCGAACGGCCCAGCCAGGTCCGGGTGGTGTTGCCCAGCTGGAAGGGATTGACCCAGATGCCGTCCGCGGTGGCGACCTGCGCGCCGTCCATGTAGAGCGTGCCCACGGTGCCCGACAGCGTGACCGCCAGGTGCACCCAGCGCCCGGTGGGCGTCTCGCCGCCGGCTACCGACTCTTCCTTCCAGAACTGATTGCGCGAGGCTGAAAAGCGCAGCTGTTTGTTCTGGTCGCGCAGGATCAGGATCATGTAGGCCACGTCGTTGGAACCGAAGTCGAAAACGCGCGCGATGACCGAGGCCGTATCCCAATAGACCCACACCGCGATCGTGAAATCGCCCAGGCCCGACACGGCCCCGTCGGGCAGCTGGACGTGGCCGCTGCGGCCGTCAAGCTGCACGGCGCTTCCGCCGTTGCGTCCTTCGCCCCAGCTCGTGCCGCCCTTCAATTGCGCATGCAGGCCGCGGCCGCTGGCATCGTTGGCATCGCCGCTGAGCGGCAGGTGCAGCCACAGTTCGCCGGGGACCGCCACGCGCAAGGTATCCGCACCGGTCATCTCCCCGGCGTCGGTCACCGCGTCAATCCGGTAGTACCAGGTGCCCTGGCCAGGGTCGTCGGTGTAGGTGCGCGGCTCGGTGACCGGCGCGAGGGTCGTGAAGGGACCGTTCGGCGAGGCCGCGCGCTGCACGAGGTACTGCGAAGCGCCTGCGGTGCCCCACCACGACAGCTGCACCTTTCCATCGTTAAGGAACGCGCTCAGCCCGCTGGGCCTGGCGGCAGGGACCGGATCGCGCGCATAGAGGAGTGTGCCGATGCCCGGCTGGTCGCCGCCGTCGACGCGCTCGGGCCGGATCTTGTCGAGCATCGCCTTACTCCAGGGTGCCGAGAGTCCCTTGCGGCTCACATAGTGGCTGTAGATGAGGTCCCAGTTGGGCCGCAGGCTGTTCGTGCCCGCAGCAGCGGTCCCCGATCCGTGGACGCCCTCGTAGGGGGCGAACGGCATCGTGTACAGCGCGTTGCCATTGGCATCCGCGAGGTTCGTCTTGGCCACGTACTCCGCGCCGGCCAGCAGCCGGTTGTTCCAGTAGCCGAAGAGGTCCTCGCCCTGGTTCCAGGCCATTTGACACAACATGCCGGCCAACGAGATGCCGAGGGTCGAGTGGCCCTGGTCGCGATGGCTCTCCTGCCATTGCCCCAGATAGCCGGGATGCACGTGGTAGACGTTGTTGGCGCTCGCGCCGTTGCCGCGGCCGCTTTTGTAATAGTTGCTCGCTTCGGCGACCAGGTCGGGCCGGTCGCAGAACACGCCGATCGCGTAGACGGCGCAGATGTTGGCCAGGTCCCAGTTGGCCCAGTAGTGGGTGACCTTCCTGATCTCCGTGCCGTTGTGGTTGATCAGGAACTCGTGGGCCTTCGGGTAGAACACGTTCAGCAGCATGGCCTGGAAGCGCGCGACGTCTTCCTTCGCCCAGCCGGAATAGGTCCGCATTAGTTCCGCGGCGTTGGCCCACTGGTTGCCGTAAAGGCCCGAGGCCAGGTAGACGTTCGAGTTGCCGCCCAGCTCGGTCAAGGTCGAAGACCATGCGTTGAGGAACTCCACCGCCTTCTTCGCGTAGCTCTCGTCGTTCGAGATCTTCCAGCGCAATGCGAGGTGAAGGGCGCGCACCATGTCGCCGATCATCTGCCAATAGTTCTCGCCGTCCACACCCCGCGTCACCAACGCCAAGGGGCGCGGCTTCGCATCGAGGTTCGTGTTGTTCGTCCTGAGCATCATGTTCAAGCCGCCCACCCAGGGCTCCGCATTGGCGGCCAGCTTGTTGCGGATGCGCTGCAGGTCGTCTTCAGTGACGAGCAGGCCGGGGTGCACGATCTTGCGTACTGCGGGCTCGGGGGTGGTCGGCTCGGCCGCAGGGGTTTCGGGGGTATTG